>NZ_QTXM01000029.1:22965-26940 GCF_003461645.1 Alistipes sp. AF14-19 | reverse complement strand
GGTTTCCAAATCGTTACCTCGTTTCTTTCGCTCTATTATTCATAGAAACGTGATTTTCAGTTTCTTGCATCGTTATTCATCTTGACATACGACTCTGCTGAAATTATTTTTGCAACCCTAAAAAGCAGAGTTTATGCGCAGCACGTTCAAGGTTCTGTTCTACCTTAAAAGGAACAAAGACAAAGATCAGAAAGTCGTCCCTGTCATGGGTCGCATCACGGTCAACGGTAGCATCGCCCAGTTCAGCGCGAAGCTCTCCGTTCCGGAGATGCTTTGGGAGGTCAGCGGCGGCCGCGCCAAAGGCCGCAGTCTCGAAGCGGATCGCATCAACCGTCATCTGGACAACATCCGCACCCAGATCGGCAAGCACTATCAGGATATCTGCGACCGGGAGTCATACGTTACGGCCGAAAAGGTCAAGAATGCCTATCTCGGCTTCGGAGAGAAATACCGGCTGCTTCTCGAAGCGTTCGAGAAATTCACCGGCGACCTCAAGAAACGTGTCGGCATCGACCGCTGCCACGGTACATGGAACCGCTACTATAAATCCATCGACCATCTGCGGACTTTCATGCGTAAGGAGTATAACGTGAGCGATATGCCGTTGGCGGAGTTGGAACAGTCGTTCATCGAGCAATACCACGTCTACCTTAAATCCGATCTGGGGCTCAAGCCTACGACCGTCAGCGGTTATCTCAAATGCCTGAAATACGTTGTCAAAATCGCGTTCAACAACGGCTGGATGCCTCGCAACCCCTTTTCCCTCTATCAATATACGGCTCCGAATCCGGAACGTAGTTTTTTAACGGAAGATGAACTCCGGCGTATGATGACTACCGAGCTGCGGTATAAGCGTCAGGACTATAACCGCGATATGTTCCTGTTCTCCTGCTTCACGGGCATCTGCTATGCGGATATGGCCTCGCTGACCTATGACCGGATCGAGCAGGATGCGCAGGGCGAGTGGTGGATCAGCGGCAACCGCCAGAAGACCGAAACCAAATACGTTGTCAAGTTGCTGCCTTATGCGTTGTTCATCCTGAACAAGTATCGGGGTCTGACCGGCGACGGACGTGTTTTTGCCATGTCTACACTCGATTCGATCGACGACAGCCTGAAAAACATCGCCCGGGAGTGCGGCATTGACAAACAACTCTCATTCCACCTTGCCCGGCACACGTACGCCACGACGATCTGCCTGTCGAACGGCGTGAGTCTGGAGACGCTTTCGAAGATGCTGGGACATAAAAATATCACCACCACTCAAATCTATGCGAAAGTCACCCCGCCGATGATCGACCGTGAGGTTACCATGCTCCGGGAGAAACTGGCAACGAAATTCTCCGTGTAGACACTTTGCAATAAAGTATATAAATATATTATGTATTTACATACTTGTATCAACTCATTATTCGGTCATTGCATCTTTGCGGCGAAAACCTACTGCAACCCGATTATGGAACGACTCGATGAGATTTTGGAAATCATTCGTGAGATCCGCGAGGATATCGCCTATATGAAACGTCACCGGAATATGCTTTGCGGTACGCCGGTCCTTGAAGTGAGCGAGGTCTGCGACCTGCTGAAGATCAGCGACCGTCAGTTGCGCCGTTACTGCGTCAGCGGTCAGCTCACCGGGTTCCACTTCGGGCGCCGTCTTATGTTCTCCGCTGCCGAGATAAACCGTTTTGTCGAGCGGATCGACACGGAGTGCCGGCAGCGAAAAGAACTTAAAAACCGGATCAGGAACCTTTAATTCATAACCCTATGCCTAACAAGTATTATTTGGTGGAGTCCGGAGCCTTGGAGCACCTGCTCCGCACGCATTTCCTGCTGACACAATCCCTATTGCTCTTCGAACACCTGTTGAGCCACAGCGACCGCCCGATGTTCCTCTCGGCCCGCAAGGTCTGCGAGGTGCTGGGTCTGGACCGTCACCAGCTCGAACAATGCCGCAAAAAGCGGATGATCCGCGCCCGTACCGTCAACGGACAGATGATGTACGATACCTACGAGTTGCTTGCGCTTACTGAACTTTTCTACCGCCGGAAGCTGCGGAAGACCCTCTCCCGGATACCGCAGTTCGAGGTGCGCTGATCCGTTCGTGCTGAAAGGGACTGACTGCATCCGCAGCAGTCTCTTTTTGTTTTGAGACAGCACGAATAATAATTAAAAATCCCTTTGTGAACGCCGGCCTCGGGGCAAGATAGCGCCGGACACGTTCCGGCGTCAAATTTTTGCGGCACGATCTCCACCCTTCGGGTCGTATCGCCCCTCAAAAATTTGCCTTGTCCGTGCCGTCGCTGAATATCCCGCCCCGAAGCCGGCTTCTCTCTTTCATAGCGGGGATCTGCCGGCCTTATGTCAAACTAAAATCCATTTCGAATATGAAGAATCAGAAATTCGAGATTGCGGTAGCGGGTTACGACTACCGTTTCAAGACCTACGCCCGGGACGGCGTGGAGGCATCGGTAAAGGTGAAATGTTTCCTCGGACGACCCGATGCCGAGTGTACGATCCTTATTCCGACGTTGAACGACGACCTGCGGGAAACTGAATCCTGCCGCAGGCAGGTGGCCCGGCGATGAGAAAGTGGATCGATCAGTCGACCTTCGACGAGCTGCTGCTCGCCAATGCCGAGGATAACATAGAGCGGGCTATTCAAAGCGCATCGGCCGTATTGGAAGCGGTGCAGGAGTTCGTTCCGGAGGCAGCCTTGTTCTATCGTGTTACACACGCCGCAGACAGCCTGAAGAACTATTTCGAGGAAGCCTGCACCGGTTTCCGCAGGAACGGTATCCTGTTTCTCGTCCGCAAATACACCTATCCGAAAACCTATTACGAGCTCCGTTGCGATTGGTCGTTCTTCCGATACGCGGACAACTACTCCTACGGCAAGGCTTTCGACAAACAAACCGCTCCGAACCGTATCGGGGTCTTCACCAAAAAGAAGATCGACGACTGGGTGGAATACCTCACGCAGGGTTTCCGGAATCTCGAACGGATCGATGCGGAGAACGAACGCAAAATGACCGGGTACCGCAACCGGTTGGAGGCTCTGTCCGATGTGGTTTGGGTTCATGACAAAAGTCACGGCCAGATCATTCGTAACGGTCTGACCTATACTTTCGATATCCGGCAGACGGATTACAGCGAAAAGATCTCTTTGGACTATCGGTGCCGCACGCTCGACGATTTCCTTGCACTCTCCGACAATAAATTCACACCTAAACCTTAAACGACTATGGAACGAAACATTATTATCGAAAATATCTGCACTGCGTGCCGCTGCGGCGAACGTCGCGCCGAGGAATATTTGACCGCGGAACTTCGCAACCTGCGGGAACTGCGGGATGCCGGGGCTCTGTGCTACGGCGATCTTGAAACGGCCTGTTCTGGGCTGGGACTGGACTTCGATTATACGGACTATTTCTGTCAGGCCTTGTCACTGAACTAACTCCGATTTACGATGAACAATCTTTGTTTCAACCGTTTCACACTGCGGACGGACGATGCGAAAACCCGCCGTAAAATCCTTCGCTGGCTGGCGCTCAATTACCGCTTGTACGAATACCTCCCCTCGGAGGCAGAGATCCGCGGACGGTTCATCTCGCGCAAACCCTTTCCCGCCGAAGCGCTCCGGCGCCAGATCGGGAAACTGCGCGGCGACAGGACTCTGTTCCTGCGGATTGTCTCTACGGACTTATACTCACTCTATGTGGAAGGTAATGTCTATCTGCTCGGGGCGTGGTACCGAATCTTTCTTTAATAACCTGCCGCCTGCTCCGCAACGAGCGGGCGGCGTCATTTCCATATCATGGCATACGAATCATCCATTCCTTTCGCGGATATCAGGGATTTCCGCGAGGCCGAGATCAACGGCATCTCTGCTCTTTTCACTATGTGTCGCCTCGATTCCGAAACCCTTCCCGCCGATTTTCATTCGTGCGAGGTCATGGGCGGTCGGGGCAGCGA
>NZ_QTXM01000029.1:0-22955 GCF_003461645.1 Alistipes sp. AF14-19 | reverse complement strand
CGAATCATCCATTCCTTTCGCGGATATCAGGGATTTCCGCGAGGCCGAGATCAATGGTATTCCGGCCCTTTTCACCATGTCTCGTCTCGATTCCGAAACCCTTCCCGCAGATTTTCACTCGTGCGAGGTCATGGGCGGTAGGGGCAGCGATTTTCAGTGGCTCGTTCCGTTGGCTCTTGCAAACTTCACAGGAACGTTCGTCTCCCGGCAGCCCTTGCTCCGGGAAGGACAGGCATACGCCGAAATACGCCGGTACGGCCTCTACGATGCGACGGCTTTCGACGAATGGTCTGAAAACAATAACTTTTAAATACTATGCAACGAAAATTCAAACTGAAGGTCAGTTATACCTTCCACGGGTACTTTACCCTGCGTGCGGCTTTCAAGCTGTACCCGATAATCATTAAAAACGCTTTCGAATGAATATGCAGGAATCCGATTTCCGGCGTGCGCTGGAAATCATCACCCGGAACAACCGGATCACGGTGTCGTTCAACACACCGATCGCCGACAACTACTCCCAAGTCTATCCGCTTCTTATCCATGAGAGCAATGCTTCGGTGCTGAAACAGCTCCATGAGGCGGGCTTCTCGATGAGCATGACGAAAAAAGGACTGGAAGTATCGAAGTATTAACCTCAAATAATCGCGCAATGAAACGCTATGAATTTTATCGGAATCAAAAAATTACTGTCATAGATTGCCGGTATTTCAGTTTTGAAGCCGAGAATCTCGAAACGGCTGTCCGGAAAATCAAGGACCTGTGTGCTGACGGCCAACTCGACGAACTGTCAAACGATCCGACCTATCAGGAAGATGCTGCTTATCAAATTCCCGGAACGGAATATCCACTGGACATAGAAAACAATAACGGAGATCCTACGGTTATGATTTACTCGGCCGCAGACGGAACTTGTATCACGGACAACCTTCCGATATCGACCGGAATAACTCAAACCAAGAACATTTTAATGAACGAAACCATGAATTTACACGAATATTACCGTAACCATAAGGACGCGATCAACGCGTCGATTATGGATATTGCCTGCGATCTGGCCGTCGGACGACTGCTGAATGCGCACGATGCACCTTTCGAAACATTTGTCGAAGCCGATGACCCTGACGATCCCGACAGCGGAACCCATTACAAGGAGGAATATCAAAAGGAATACGATACGTATTACGATAAGGAGTACGCCCGTGTCGCAAAGCTGATGAAATTCGACTATTGCCAAGACGACGGAGTCGCGGCTTCGCCTGAAGATACGAACACCTAAACCATATACTTATATGATCGATATTCCTTTGTCCCTGCGCGTTCCACCGCAGGGACGCTATAACCGCGGTATTTATACCTGTTATGAATGTGATTTCGAACCGCCGCACTATACGTAGTACCTTGCATGCTGGGCCTTGCCGAGACCTCTGCCGGTACGATGGTCGTCTGGGAATGTCCCCGGTGCGGTCAGAAATGGATGTTTCACTATCGGGCCCAAAATTCCCGTGAAGCTCACGATTACGCCGCCCAGCTCCTCGCTTACCGCAATGGCGATCCCGATTGGCGTATGACGCTGAATCCCGACTGGATTGCGGTGCCGCGGCAGAAAAAAGAGTAACCCTAAAACCTGATCCAATGAAAATCTTTGAAAGAATCACAAAACGCTATGCGCTTCAGAATTACTATCTGCGGCGCAATTTCTATTGGCCGGATACGCTGCCGGAGATTCTCGATTATTGGCAGCAGCACAATGACCTGCCATTCCTCTACGGCGGCGATAACTGGCCGTATGATGCAATGTGCGAGCGGCAGCGCCGCAAGGGCGTCTATGCTTCGCAATACCTGACACCCGACCGCACGGCCTGCCAGATGGCGGCACTGGCCGTGCGATATTTCGACAATGACAGCCGTATCGTGGGCGCTGCGAACCTGAACCTGCTGTTGCAGCAGGCACTGAATCCTTCGGGCCCGAGCCTCAATCGCGGCGGCTATACCTATCGTCAGGGCGATCGTGTGATGCAGCAGCGCAACAACTACGACAAGGATGTGTTCAACGGCGATCTGGGTTATATCCGGGAGGTGGATACGGAGGAGAGGACGTTGAAAGTCGATTTCGACGGCAAATGGGTCGAGTACGATGTCACGGAACTCGACGAACTGACGCTGGCCTACGCCACGACGATCCACAAGGCCCAAGGGTCGGAATACCCGATCGTGGTCATGCCGGTACTGATGACCCACTTCGTGATGCTCCAGCGCAACCTGATCTATACGGGTATCACGCGCGCCAAAAAGATCTGCGTGCTGATCGGTGCGACGAAAGCCTTGGCCTATGCCGTCCACAATATGTCCGTGCTGAAACGCAATACGAGCCTTCGGGAGCGGTTGAATCCCTCCCTGACGACCGACGGGAAACTCCGGGGCTGAATCTTCGACAGGGCTGCCGTCATTTCCTCCGCCGGTAAGGCCGAAACCGCCGGGACAAAAAAGGGTGTCCTTCGAAAGAACACCCTGCGTCATGCGATGAAAACGAGCTATTTGGCAGCTGCCGCAAGCGACGTTTTCCGGAATTCCTTGAGTTTCTTCTCAAGCTCCAGCGACACCTTACGGGCGCGCAGTCCCGCAGCTTTGTTGTTTTTTCCCGCCTGAAGCTCTGCGTCGGTCTTGAATGCCGCATACAGCTCGTCGATAGTCTTTACCAGTTCATTCATGGTCGTATGGAATTTAGTAGTTTAACACGATCCAAAAATAGATATTTTTTCACAAAAACAGCTTTGTGATGCTATTTTTTTCGGCCGGTTCCCTCGGTGCACGGCATTCCATTCCCGAAAGAATTTTTCTGCGAGGCTCCTTCGGGTTCTGCATGCCGGGTTCATATGCGGTATATGTCCGTGCTGCCGGCTTACAACTCCAGATTCCACTGCCGTCTGTGCTCCAAGAACGCTTCCCGGGTTCTGTCGTCGAATTCCGAGAGATCCTTCTCCGTAAGGATTCCGTTATAGAAAAGGCTGAATACCGTCAAAGCATAGCGGGAGCCGTTCAGACCGTCATACTGACGACTTATATCTTTGTCGAATGTCTGTATGCTCTTATATATTTCCAAATATTTCTCATGGCAGGACTGCGCTTTTTCATCCTGCAGGAGTCGTTTGAGTTTCGCCAGAAAGGTACAGCATTCACGCTCCAAGGCCCGGCTTATGAGTGTTCGGGCAATTTTCTTTTGGCTTTTATCCAATTCTACCATACAGCTTACGGAGATTATGTTTTTCAGGACTCCAAAATAATTATTTTCGGTCTATTAAAATATACAAACCGAATATCGGCCCGCGGGAAAAATTGCTAAAACGGGCGGCGATATAAGAAACGCAAATTCTCGAGGATGAACCGCCGGAAGCTGAAAAACCGGGGCACGGCTTGCTGCTTTCGAAAAGAATCCGTATTTTTATCCTGTGCAAAATACCGCAAGCACAATTTTGTCAGCTCCGGATACTGTTGGGAAACGGTGTCCGGAGTGTTTATACCGTCATATGGGAATACCGAAAACTCCCTCCAAAGACACTTTTCATCTACCCGTACAGGCCGTTGTGTGAGATCACGACAGCTCTCTTCAAAACATAAAAAATTCCGTCGTGAACAACGGAACGCGTCAGCATATCGGTACATCGTAAATCTCCATCTTTAGGATTCTCCGAAAGAACAGAGCCGTCCGGAGCGATATTTATCGTATATGCATCGGGGCGACACGTATAAAAAACGAATTTCGAGCGTGAGACAGCCGGGCATTTTATTCCCCCGAAAACAGGACATACAACTTTCCCGTTTTCCGGACATTCCATGTTTTTACCCGGCCTTTGCGAGTCTTCTTGCCATATGGCTAAATAATGAGCCGGTGCAGGCGATAGACGTAATAGTCTACGGCATGTAGGCCGGCCACGAAACCTTTTCCGTGTACCCTTGCTGCGAGTCCTGCGACGCCCGAAATCCCGTATGTGACGCAACACATTGATAAAACCGTGGCACGCAAGCGCCTATGGGCTCCGTGCCGGAACATGGATACGGTCGAGCGTGTCTTTTTGGCCTCCGGCAAGACACTGGTGAAACTTAAATCGGAATAGATATATTCACATTGCCATTGCCTGGCAAGTAAATTCTCCTCCTCACGGTTTAGGAATGTTTCATCCATGAATTTCCGAGAGGTGCCCGGCATATTCTCCGACTCCTTGCAGAGCAGGCAGGCCGTGAAAACCGTTAGCAGTATGAATACCGATTTACGCATTCCGATAAACTGAATCTATTACAAAATTAACTGTTCGTATGGAACCGGCAAATTTTCCGGAGATATATACCGGAAACGGAGATGAATCCGACCGAATGCAGGATATTGCCGGATGCTTCGATCCGATTATACCCAGAAATGACGGGTTTCAATATGACATCGAAGCTGCTGCTTCCGATGTTTGTCACGGCAAAGATAAATGGAAATTACCTATCCTGCCGGTTGCCCCGGGAAAGATAATCCCGGGCCGGTCGGCCAGGCCTCCCTCTCCGGCTCCGGGGCGGAAAAATCATCCTCGCCGAGAGCTGCGGTATTTTTCCGTCCCTGCGCCTGCGCCGCGGGCTTATGAATCTTCCCGAGGCAACCGATCCGTTCGGGATATAAAGCCTCATAACATATTATTCATTGCTTGCGCGATAAAAACAATAAAATTCGTGCGAGCAGAAAACACGTGAGACACACGGTAAAAACTGTTACATGTTATGCAGACTGCGAAAGCAAATTCGAAATCGAAGCAGAGCGGTAAGACCGCAGTTCGGACGCCGGCCGTTTCCGAGGCCGTTGCGGCGCAAGCGCAAGACCCGGTTGCAGCCGGGAGTCCCGACATGAAACCCGCCGAACCGCAGGCAACGGATATCGGAGCTGTGAATCCTGTCGCAGAAACCAGTCCTGCCGAACAACCGGCAGCCCATCCCGAGACGGATGTCCGGCTGCTGGATCTGAACAAAATCGTCAATTCGACCTACAATCCCCGCAAGAATTTCCGCGAGGATACGCTGCTGGAACTTGCCGAGAGCATCAAACAGTCGGGCGTTCTTCAACCTATCTGCGTGCGTCCGAGGGACGAGGGCTTCGAGATCGTCTACGGCGAGCGCCGCTATTGGGCGGCTGCAATGGCGGGCCTGAAATTCATCCCGGCCCTTATCCGGGAGTTGTCGGACGCCGAGGCCGAGGATGCCGCCATCACGGAGAACCTGCAGCGCGAGGACGTGCGGCCGCGCGAGGAAGCCGCTGCCTACAAGCGGGCCCTTCAGTCGGGACGGCATACGGTCGAGAGCCTCGTGGGCAAGTTCGGCAAGTCGGAAGCCTACATCCGCTCGCGTCTAAAACTCTGCGAACTGATCGACGCCTTGGCCGGGATGCTCGACAAAGAGGAGATTTCGGTGGGCGTCGCTACAGAGATCGCCAAATATCCCGCCGACATCCAGCAGGAGGTCTACAACGATCATTTCGCCGAGGGGTGTTACAACTCGTGGAAGACGGCGCGGATCAAGGAGATCGCCCGGCGGCTCTACGAGCGTTATATGACCAAGCTGGAAAGCTACAACTTCGATAAGACGGAGTGCCTTTCCTGCCAGCACAATACGGCCAATCAGGTGTTGTTCAAGGACGAATGTACGGGCGGTTGCGCGGGCTGTCAAAACCGCGAGTGCATGATCCGCAAGAACAACGAGTTTTTGGTACAGAAGGCCGTGAAACTCCTCAAGGACGATCCGCGTACGACACTGGCCACAGACGGCGAAACGCCTGCCGCAGTGCTCGAAGCACTCGAACAGGAGGGCTACCACGTCGAAGAACTGGAATACAATGCCGGTTACTACGACAAAGCTCCGCAGATGCCCGACGTTCCGCAGGCCGAAAATTACGTGTCAGAGGTGGATTTTGCCGAGGCTCAGGAGAGGCATGAGATCCGGATGATCCGCTTTACGGAACAGACGCAGCAGTTGGAGTTCGACATCTCGGAAGGGCGCGTGCGCAAATACGCCGTCATCGGCAACCTCGATATTGAAATCCGCTACGAAGAGATCGGAGACGAGGAGCGGGAAGTGACAGTAAACGAGGGGCAGGACGATGAGCATAAGGTCTTCGTCACCGTCGTTCCGCCTTCGCCGCTGGAGGGGCTGTTGCAACAGGAGCGTCGTTACCGGGAAATCTGCTACGAGCATATCACGACCGATATGAAGCGTGTCTTCCTCGATGTGAAGGTTGCGAACAAGCCCTTGCAGAAGGAGGAGCAGCAGATGTTCTACTACGCCGTGATGCAGCGCGTGATGAGCGATTCGAAACTCCGTCAGTGCGGTTTCCGGCCTAAGGAGGGCTCTTACCTGACCGACCGAGAGCAATTTGCCGCGGCGGGACGTATCACGGCCAAGCAACAGGCGGCGCTGGTCCGCGCGTATCTGGTGGACTACTTCCGCTCGGCGGCTCCGGACTTTCGTTGTACGGACGAAACGCTCCTGACGGGAATGATGTGCCGCTTCGCGGATATGAACTTCACGGAGCAGAGCCAGAAGGTGCAGCAAGAGTATCTGAAAGTCTACGAGCGTCGCAAAGCCCGTCTTCAGGAGCAGATCGATGCTTTGCAGGCAAAAGCCGAAGCGGAAGAAAAGGTCGCTTCGATGCAGGAGACTCCGGACTTCGAGCCCGAGGAACTCCCGGATCTGGTGCCGGACGAGATGCCCGACGCAGAGCCGTCGCCGGAGCCGCTTATTATTCCGCTGGATCCCGATATCGAACCCGACACCCGAATGCCGGAGGAGATGAAAACGGCGGCATAGTAACAACATGAACTAAATAACCGACGGAGCAGACATAGCCTGCTCCGTCTTTTCATTATTATTGCTATGAATAAGATTTCAGAGATTCCGGAACAAGAGTCCATTCCGGAAAACCCGGCAGTCGAAACGTCCGCCGATCCATGGCGCTGCGAAGAATGCGGTTCGCTCGAAGTGTCCTACCGAACATGGGTGGACAGCAATACGGGACAAGTTGCACCGGCAGCTCCCGAGCAGGATGATTTGTGGTGCGACGGATGCGAAGAGCACACGTACCAGATCCGCGAAAGCGAATTGATGTCCGATACGGTCGAGCCGTGGTGGAATGACGGAACGACAGAAGAAGACCGGGAAATTATCACCGGACTGAATCCGGAAAATTTCAGCCCGAAGGATGATCGCAAGGCTTTCCGCGATGCCTGCGACATGTGGTGGAACGGCAGGACGAACGACGAGAAGATCCGTCTCTGGCGGCAAGCTACCGCTCCGGAGGAAGAATAACGTAAAGATAAGAGCCATGAATAAGAATCTGATTGAAAAGATCGCTCCGCAGTTGACGGAGCTGATGATAAAGAAAATGGAGACGCTCACCGAGGAGTGGCGCAAGCCGTGGATCGCCGACCTTGCGCACGGTCTTCCGCGCAATCTGCGCGGCACGCCCTACCGGGGCGGGAATATCCTGATGCTGCTGTTCCTCTCGGAGATCGCAGGCTACAGTACGCCGCTTTTTATGACGTTCAAGCAGGCCAAGGAGGAGGGTCTGAACATCCTCAAAGGCTCCGGTTCGTTCCCGGTCTTCTTCTGGAAGCTGTATATCCGCCATAAGGAGACCCGCAAGAAGATTGAGTTGGCGGACTATTACCGCCTGCCGCAGGAGCAGCGGCGGCAATACGACGTGCTGCCCGTGATGCGCTATTACCCGGTCTTCAACATCGACCAGACGGATATGTCGGAACAGCAGCCGGAGCGCTACGCTTCGCTTACGACACCGACCGGGCCGAAAGACTACTCGGACGGTCTGACATGCGAGGTGCTCGATCGGATGCTGGCGGAGCAGTCGTGGCTCTGTCCCATCCTGCTCAAATCCGGCAACAGGGCGTCCTATTCACCGACGCTCGACCGGATCGTCTGCCCCGAAAAACGGCAGTTTCCGGAGAGTGCGGCCTTTTGGACCACGCTTCTTCACGAGGTCACGCACAGTACGGGGCATGCGGAGCGTCTGAACCGTCCTTTTGGCGCTTGCTACGGAGATGCCGACTACATCCGCGAAGAGTTGGTCGCCGAACTTACGGCGGCTTTGTGCGGTGCGATGCTGGGCTTCGCTACGACGCCTCGTGAGGAGAGCGCCGCCTATATCAAGGACTGGCTGGCGGAGTTCCATAAAGAGCCGACCTACCTGTTCGACATCCTCACGGACGTGAACCGTGCCGCGCGGATGATCTCCGAACGGCTGGCCTGCGAACAGGAGCCGGCACCCCCGGGAGCGATTCCGGCCGAAGCCGCCTGATCCAAAAACCGAATATAAACGATTGTTCAACCCGCGCCGCGACCTTTGGGCCGCGGCGCTTTCATTATCAGCAATATGCAACAATCCAAAGCCGAAGATCGGTACAGCTGCGAAACGCTGCTGTCGATGAATACGCTTTACGACCATGAACACCACCTGACGCAGGCGGATGTAGATGCCGCCAATGCTTTGGTGCGTCATATCGAACGCACCCGCAACCCACGTGTCCCGCAGGTCGGCGACCGGGTGCGCTATACCACGCGCCACGGTGACTTCCACGGCAACGCCCTGATCGAGGCTGTCCGTGAAGATGGAACGCGCTCGATCTGCCTGTGCCCATACGTTCCCTTCGTGTGGATGACAGCCGGCGGCATCGGCTGCGCGGTCAGCGGAGGGCCTTTTACAGCCGTGATGCCGCAAGAGCTGAAGCCTTCCGGTGCTGTGCCGGGGGATTTCTGTGCTTGGGGACATTGCGGCGCCTGCGGCAACGGAGTCGTCCGGTTCTGCGCCGAGGTGCCGTTGTGGGAATACCGGGAACCGGAATCGCTTTACGGCGATTTCTCGACCGAGAAATGGCGCAAGATCAGCCTTTACAAGGATACGGAGTGCCGAAGCAGCGATCTTTACCGGGGCGACTGCATTTCGTTTCGGACGGAGAAGGAATTTCAAATGTTTCTTTCTGATTACGAAGGAACCGCATTCGCAGCTCCCTACCCGAAATCCGTCATCGTCTGGTGCTATCGGGACGAGCAGACCGCCGTATCGCAAGAGAAATGGGATGCGCTCGATGCTCCCGTTACAGAGCGGCGCATCTACAACGCGCCCCAACCCGTAAAACTCGTTAAGGATCACGGGCGGCACACCACGGTCTGTTATTTCGTCAGACCGGAATTTTCTTATAAATAACTTGATTCTCTATGATTATGAAAAACAAAGAAACACTCGAAAAACTGCGCACTTATCAGATCGGTGTGATCCGCTCGGTCATCGCCAGCCGGCAAGGGCGCCTGGGAACCTATTCGGCCGATGCGACAGACCGCGAGAGGCTGGCAGATACGGACGGCCTCGCCTATGAAGAGTATTACGAGTCGCCCCTTACAATCAGATACGACGGTCTTTATCGCAATGTAATCTCCCTCGAATTTTGTGAGGACGGGCTGACTCCCGTCTGCCTGATGAACGGCGGGGATGATTTCCCGCTTCCGCTTGAAAATCTCTCCTGCGATACCCTGCAAGGCATCGTCGAATGGCTGGAAGAATACGATTTCATCCCGTCCGCCGAAGCTGCGCCGCAGACGACAAGCGATCTTACGGAAGATTTTGTGGAACGCTGCCTGCCGGAATATCCTACGCGCTACGACGTTTTCCGGCTGGGTGAATTGCAGAACTTCCTCGATGGCCATGAATCCCCGGAATTCGGGCTGAACCGCGACGAAGCCGCCGCGGAGCGCGACCGTTTGCAGCTTCGGATCTATGCCGAGGCCATTACTGCCTTTATGAAAAGGCAGTCCGCAGCGCTTCCGGGCAATGTGTCCCTGCGCGACTATGCCGAGGCGCTGGTCGATATCGCCTATGAAGCTGGGCGCAGGAAATTCCGGCCCTCGGACAACTCCCGCGATACGGCCGCGACGCTCATTGCCTGGGGCGACGAGTTCTCCCGGCAGCATGAGGATACGGATTGGACGGAGAAGGAGTTCCTCGACGAGATTTACAGGTTCACCGCTGAGAAGCTGCAAAGCGTTCCGAACAAGGACGATCCGAATGCGGAGTTCGACATCGCCTTTCTGAACCGTGCGGTACTCGAAAGACACGGATACGATACTGCGACGATTACAGACAGCGATCTGCAGGAGTTGGCCGGACGGATGGGCGATTATTATTGCGAGAGCAGCAAGTTCAGCGAAGATCTGCGTACGGCCTGCGGCGATTTCGGATTGAAGCTCCGGGACACGACCAATCCGAAATAACACGACACTTCACGTATTGTCAAATCAGGCCGCAGCCCTAAAGCTGCGGTCTTTTAATTGCATATCATTATGAGCTATCAGATTATAACACGTATCACTATTACCCCCGACCTGCGGGTGATGGTGCGCATGGCGGCGAACAACATCCGCCCGCTCGACTTCCGTTACGACGAGGTCGTATCCCTGACAGAAACGCTGCGCACGAAAGGCCGTCCGACGCTCGAACTGGAACTGCTGTCGCTTTTTTTCAAGGGCCTTTGGCAGGGCCGAACCCGCTATGACCGGGCTGTCGGTTACACGCTGCTGACCGACGGCATCGACAAATACGAGGCGTGGGAACGCTGCCGCGAGGACAAGGAGTACGAACGTGGCCTGCTGCTGCGCATGCGGGGCTTCCTGCACTATCGGCCCGTTCCGTGCCGCTGCCACCTCGAATATCAAAGAAGCCCTGTGCGGCGTATTTATGTCGGATACATCTCTTTTTCGCGGCAGAGGCGCCGCATCTTTCCGAGCGTCCTCGACGCGCAAGCCGCGCTGGTCGCAAAGGGCTGGAATCCCGAAAACTTCCGAATCGTAGAAGAAGATACCCAAAATCTTAAATCTCAGAAACAATGAAAACCTATCGCATCAACAAGAACGCCGAGCGTCTCGCTCAGGGGACGGGCTTCGCTCCCGAATTGATCTATAATATCTCGCTTGTCCGGTTTCAGGGCCGTAACGGCCGTTGTATCGCGGCATGGACGCCGGGGATGTAGCGCCCCCGGTATGTCTACAAGGCCCACACCCCGGAAGAATACGACAAAGCTATGGAGCGTATCCGGCAGGAGGCCGAGCGGTTCCGCCGCCATGACGAAGCCGTAGCGCGGTCGAGTGAGGAGTTCCGCCGTTCGCTGCGCGTCGGTGACATACTTTATGCATCGTGGGGCTGGGAGCAGACCAATATCGACTTCTATCAGGTCATAGCGATCCGCGGCAGCGCGGTAGACCTGCGGCAGCTCGACCAGCGAACTACCGAAGACGGCTATATGTGCGGAACGACCGTCCCGCTGCCCGATGTTTTCAAGGGCAAGACCCATACGCACCGTCTGTCGAAAAATTATATCCGCATCGACTCATACCGTACTGCGTGGAAATGGGGCGGGCAGCCCCTGCGGTGCAGTTGGTATGCATAATATACCTGAAAAGATGAATGCTATTGAGAATATCATTACACGTTACCGCCTGCATAAAACGCAGTGCGACAAGCGCCGCAAGGAGATCGATTGGGAGATTGAACATCTGAAGCAGGAACGGGAGCGGCTGAATAATCCGCATTGGACGGAAGGGCTGCTTCGGCCGGTCATGGCGGAGATCGCCCGCCTGACTCCTGAGATCGACTGGGAGAACAACGACGGGTTCTATCCGACAGACCTGCGTGGTGCTATCACGGTTTTCGGCAGAACGAAGCGGGGAAGACCTGTCTGCATCACCTTTACCGAGTCCGGACACGACTTGCAGTTCGATTCGGGGCAGATACACAATTCTTTCTCATTGAAAGTGCTGAAGGATATTGGCGGAACGAACAACATTATGGAATCTGTCGGCGACGGAGAACCGCTGCTGCATTATATCCGGCAGCGGATGCTCTTTCTGGAACAACACCCCGAAATGGGGAAATAAACAAAATTCTAAGATTTGATTATTATGAAAATCATGTGTCAGGAGCACTACGATAAGGTAGTGCAATACGCCGAGAGTATCGGCGACAAGACGCTCGAAGAGTGTCTGCAACGGCTCGAACGCTGGGAGCAAAATCCCCATCATCCGTGCGAGATAGAACTTTACAGGGACTTCGCGCCCTATTCGTTCCTCTTCAAGGAACGCTATCCCGACGGAAGTCTGGGCGTTGTCGGCGGATTGGTTTATCATGGATGTCCGGATCGGTCGTGCTGTTTTATCGACCGTCCCTTTCACGGCTGGGCGACCCACACCTGAAAAACCGGTTATTTATGCGTATGAAAATTTTGCGCTATGCTGCAGACAGGGACAATCGGTTCGGAGATGTCCGTACCACCGTATCCGACCTTCGTCGGGGAGTGTATATCCGATTTGTCCCATGTTTGCTGCGGCGAATGACGAGCGATAAGACACAACTCTTGAAGGCGTATGCCGGACAAAGCACGGAAATTGCATATCATCAGGATAATTCGTATATTTGTAAAGCGAAACGAACTCCGGCCCATGACCATATTCGATGACTATATCCGAAATAAAGGCTGCTGCAAGGTCTCAAAGACATTACTTTGGGACTATGACTTGACGCAGTTCGACTGGCAGCGTTCGCGTAAGGTCGTCGTGCAGCGCATCATAGAACGGGGATGGCTCCGGGACTACTTCGCGGCGTTCGACCTCTACGGAGGCATCGAAGGCTTCCGGGAAATTATCAAAGAGGTTCCGACACTCTCGGCGCAGGATATGAATTTCGTATGTACGGCTTTCGGCCTTAAAAAAGAGGAATTGAGATGTTACACACGCAGACAGTTGCGCCGCAGACACTTGGGTTGTTGAAACAGTTGGAGGCCGAGCCCCGGCTTGCGGCGTTCAATCTGGCCGGAGGTACGGCTTTGGCCTTATATCTGGGGCATCGTGTGAGTGTCGATCTGGATCTGTTCACTCCGGAGTCGTTCGACGCCGGGGAACTCGAAGCGTTTCTTTCGCAGCGATACGGATTCCAAACGGCCTTCAGGCGCCCCGACACGCTGAAAGGCATGATCGACGGCGTTAAGATCGACTGCATAGCTCACAAATATGCATATCTCCGGCAGCCCTATGCGGAATCCGGAATCCGTTTATACAGCATCGAGGATATCGTCGCCATGAAGCTGTCTGCGATAGCCGACGACGGTTCGCGGCTCAAAGATTTCGTGGATATCGCCTGTCTGTCCACCCGCATCCCGTTTTATGAGATGCTCAAATGCTACGAACGAAAATTTCCGCAGGCAAATGTCATCCGCCCGTTCAAGGCACTCACATATTTCGATGACATCGATTTCGGTGAGGATATCGTCATGCTGAATTTCGAATACGACTGGAAGCAGATCGCCCGACGACTGAAAGAGATGACAGTCCGCCAAGAGCATATTTTTTCGCAGTGGCCGTTAAAAGAACAGAAACTTCCCGTAGCGGAGGACAAGGATACGACCTCTATGAAACGGGGCCGGAAGAGATGAATCCGTATCCAAGTTAAAAATGTCCGAACCCGGATTTTACTTTCTAATTATCATTATGTGCCGTCCTGCGGCAATACAATAAACCTGTTGGTATAATCGTTGGACTGCCGATGAGTTTTTTTAAGCTCAAAAGTTTGTTTACCTTTATCGGATAAAAACTTACAAAACATGACCAAAGCAGATATCATAAAGCAGATCGCCCGGGAAACGGGCGTCGAGGCCGCAACCGTTTTAGCCGTCGTGGAAGGTTTCATGGAAGAGGTGCGAGCCGCACAGATCCGCAAGGAAAACGTTTTCCTCCGCGGTTTTGGTACGTTCCTGATTAAGCATCGCAAAGAAAAGACGGCGCGTAACATTACGAAGAATACGACGATCAAAATTCCGGCACACGACATTCCTGCATTTAAGCCTTCTCCCGCCTTCCAGCGGCTTTTGGAAAAGAAATGATTGCCACAACGCCCCGATTCGGATGTTCGAATCGGGGCGTTGCCGTTTTATCGCTGCCGGTGACCCGTCAGGCATTCAGGCGTGCATGGTCTGCGAGGAACTTCTCCAGCCCGCTGTCCGTCAGCGGATGTCTGAGCAGCCCTTCGATTGCCGCAAGGGGGCATGTCGCCACATCGGCGCCCGCATCGAGACACTGGATAATATGCTGCGTATGACGGATCGAAGCGGCCAGCACCTGCGTTTTGTAACCGTAGGTGCGGTAGACCTTCACGATGTGGGCTACCAATGCTACGCCGTCTTCGGAGATGTCGTCGAGACGTCCCACGAACGGAGATACGTAGGTCGCTCCGGCCTTTGCCGCCAACAGCGCCTGCCCCACGGAGAATACCAGCGTGCAGTTCGTCCGGATATTCTTCGCCGCGAAATATTTCACGGCCCGTATTCCTGCGGCCGTGCAGGGCAGTTTCACGACGATGCGGGGATGCAGCGCCGCCAGCGCCTCACCCTCTCGCACCATTCCTTCGAAGTCGGTGGCTATGACCTCGGCGCTCACGTCCCCTTCGACGATGTTACAGATTTCAACGTAATGACGGTTGCAGTTCTCCGTACCCCGGATGTTCTCTTTGGCCATCAGAGAAGGATTGGTCGTTACGCCGTCCAGAACGCCCAGTTCGTGCGCCTTGCGGATCTGCTCCAAATTGGCTGTGTCGATGAAGAATTTCATGATTCGATAGGTTTTAGGTTTCCATAAAGATACGAAAATTCCATATAGGTTATACCGGATAATATCCGATTTTACATTGCGGAAATTCTTTACGACGCTGTCAGTGTCTGGAAAAAGTCCGTCGGCGGCTGTACGGCGGCATGCTGTCTTCCCGGATACCTCGGGCGGCGACATATCTCCGGTTCGGATTCACGAACCTTTGCGGGGATCGGAATTCTCGTTGCGATTTTCGGTTCTTCTCCCCGGGATACCGCATAGTCCTATACGCCGGACACATCCGTAGAAATCGGATGTTAGGACATTCGAACGTCCGGAATGTAGGCCGTGGGGATCGTTCCGTTTGCGGGCATCGTTTTTTTGCTTTACCTTTGCATCCCTGTAAGGAAAAGCCTTGTTTTTCCGGAAAATTCAGAGAGATAAAACTTTACCGAATCATGTATTGGACACTTGAACTGGCATCGAAACTCGAAGATGCCCCCTGGCCCGCAACGAAAGATGAACTCATCGACTATGCAGTACGTTCGGGTGCGCCGCTCGAAGTGCTCGAAAACCTGCAGGAGATAGAAGACGAGGGTGAAATCTACGAATCTATCGAAGACATCTGGCCCGACTACCCCTCCAAGGACGATTTCTTCTTCAACGAGGAGGAGTATTAAGAAGGAAAATCTAAGTTAATCACTTAAATATCAGCGGGATAAGCAAAAATAATTTGTTTGTCCCGCTGGTGTTTTATAGGTTTGAATGGTGCGGTTTGTTTGTCTAAAATGCAATTTTCCTTCTTGAAAATAGGGTTTGTTTGTCTAAAATACACTACCTTTGTGCATCCTCAGGAATATTAAAACGAAAGGAAGCGTATGGGAAGACCGAAGAGATTATATCCGTTGGGCAAATATCGTCTCCGTACTCCGAAGGAGTCTGACAAAAATAAAGCCTACCCTATTGAGTTGGAATATACTTGGAATAGACAAATTATACGTAAGACAACAAATGTCTTTGTTAAGGAAACCGACTGGAATCAGAACGGCAATCAAGGTCGTGGAGAAATTCGTGTCAGTTATGGATCTGAGTACAAACGTCTCAATCAACTGTTATTGGCACGTGTTGAGCGGATTGACTCTATGCTTGCTGAGTATAATGAAAAGCATCCCAATCAAATCACTGCTGACATTATTTCGGGATTCCTTGCAGATAAGCCATTGACACGCCCAGACCAAGGAAAAGATTTTGTTGAGTTCACATTGGAGCGTCTTTATTCAGAATACTCAAGAAACAAGATTGGCCGTAGTCGATATGAAAACGGTAAAAGCGGAATGAATATATTCCAAACCTTCCTTCGTTCTACGAAACAGGGTACATATCGTACCGATTCTATCTATGTCGGCGATATCACTCCTGAATTATTGGATGCATATATTTTGTGGCGTAGAGAGATAAAGCAGAATAGTGATGCAACAATCAATCACTCTTTAACACCAATATTAAAAGCATGTGCTTACGCATGTGAGATGGGTATGCTGGAACCTTCTGTCAATGCACGAATACAGGATATGCGTATTATTACTAAGGTATCTTTGTCGGAAGAGGAAAGTGAATTTGATGGGAAGAGTCTGAATAAAGAACAATTACTTGCTCTATTGGAATACTACAAAACCTGCCCTGAACCACGCAGGAAAGAGTTTCTGGAGATTTTCTTCTTTGCTTTCCATGCTTGCGGACTTCGTGTTGTGGATGTAATGACATTGCAATGGGGGCATATCAACTTTGAGAAGAAAGAGTTGAGAAAAATTATGATTAAGACAAACAAACGCCATGTGATTCCTCTTACAGAGCAAGCTATATCTATCTTAAGACAGTGGCAAGAAAAACGGGAAGGCTGCAAATATGTATTCAATCTTGTGAAAGAAGAATTAGACCTAGATGATGCTGAAGCCCTTTATAAAGCTCGTAATAATGCCACGAAATGCATCAATCAGTCACTTGTGGTAGTGGGTGAACAGATTGGGCTGCCGTTTAATTTGTCAATGCATGTAGCTAGACACTCATTTGCAGTGTTTGCATTAAACAAAGGTTTGTCAATGACTGTAGTAAGTCGCCTTTTAGGACATGGTAGTACCGATGTTACAGAGAAAGTTTATGCAAGATTTCTTCCGGAAACTCTTTCTACTGAGGTGGCACGTTTAAAAGATGAATTTAAAACTCTAGAAATAATTTGAATGAAGTATGTTGCAGATTATATTTCTTAATATTGGTCTTTGTGTTATCTTGTTGGCAATTGCCTTCGTCTTCAAAAAATACGCAAGAGTAATTCTATGGTCAAGTGCAATTACATTATTCGTAGGCACATTATTACTCGTTGGACTTGGAATTGTAAATCCTGTCAGCGATAACGAAACTGGCTCATCAGAGTTTTGGGGCACAATTATGTTTCTGATTTCAGCAGCTGCATTAGTTATTGGTGCAGAAATTCTTCGTGAGAAAAATATTATGAATGTGGAAGAAGTTGTATCTGTTGATGCTGAAATTATTCTTTCTGAAACATTGGATACAGAATTGGCTCGTAAAGTTTTTGCAAAGGCCATAGAAGCTGGTTATATGAAAGAAGATGGCACACACTATAAATGGAACGAATCAAAAGTTCTTTTGGCGTATATGTGTGGGCGTATTTATTGTGGGGACAAACCAATACCTTCAAAATTTGATGATAAAGGATCCTGGAAGTTTGGAGAAACTTTTTTCCCGGACACAGAGCTAAATAATTTGTTTGACATCTCGGGGCTAGGGCAATCCCGACAAAATAGGAAAGACCTAGCAGTCCCAGTAAAATCAACAGAGATTGATAAATTTTTTGAGTAGCTAAACGGCTACTCTTTTTTATTTATAATCAGATAGTTGCGTCTCAATCATAACTTCAACATAACTTACCCTAACATTATTCATAACACACTAACTAATCTACCATAACATTCGAGGTCCTAAAGGTTCGCTACTTTCGTGGCAGCTATGGACGACGTGCACAATCGTACCATAGCGAAATAACCCGGCTTAAAGTCCGAGTGTGCATCAGGACCGTCAAGCCATAATTGTTTAAGTATATGGCTAAAATTAAGAATGTAGAGTCCCTATGTGAACGGGAATTGCTGGAGAAAATCCTCCACACTGTAGAGGAGCAGGAAAAGGCTTTGGCTCAACATCAAATGCCCCAAAATCATCTATATGATAATAAGGCACTGATGGCAAAATTGGGTATAAAGGAGAAATACCTAAAGAAATTGCGTGATAATGGTTACCTTGGATATTCACGTCAAGGAGACAAATATTGGTATACTCAAGAAGATGTAGACCGATTCCTTCGTAATTTTCACTATGATGCCTTTGCGGCAAGTGATGAACTACCCCAACGGAGAGGAGGTGGCTATGGTCGATAAGTTGCATTTAACCAATATGCTCCGAGCAAAGGTAGAGCATAATCTTGATGGAGGATTGCCGTTGGATGTTTTCCCTGATAAAATTCAGGAAATTATTCTGAACCTTTCTCGACATGAAAATTTCAATGTTGAGTATGTGGCATCCATTATTATATCTGCGATGGCGGCTGCCATAGGCAATTCATACCAAATCAATATCAGAAATGAGTGGAAAGACAGTCCATCTCTTTATATGATGCTTATTGGGCGACCAGGTTTAGGCAAAACTCCTCCTCTTAACTTCCTCTACAAACCTATTAACGATTTGGATGATCGTCTTGACGAGAAATATAGTGAGGAACTTGAGAAATATGAGCGTGCCAAGCAGGCGAACGGAGGAAATGATAAATTGAAAGCGCCCAAGTGGTTGACCAATATTATATCAGACTTCACACCAGAAGCAATGGTAGAAGCTCATTGGCGCAATCCACGAGGGATAGCTATAATTGTCGACGAGATTATTGGGCTATTCAATTTTGCAAAGAGATACAATGGCAATAATAATCTTATTGAACTTCTGCTAACAGCTTATAGTGGTGGTACGATTAAAGTTCTACGCAAGTCCTCATCACGTCATATTCGTGTTAAAACGCCGTGTATTAATGTAATAGGAACGGTACAGACCAACATGTTACATGAGGTGTTCAGAAAAGAGTTCATTGCTAACGGATTCCTTGATAGGTTTATCTTTATTTTTCCAAAAGACAGGAAGATTTCAAGATGGAGAAGAAATGATAATAGTATCCCAAAACCTGATATAGCAGGGCAATGGGCGACTATTCTCAACAAAGTACTTGAAATTCCCTGCACGATTAATGAAATAAGGAATGTTGCAGAACCAAAAGTTTTGGAAATGACAGAGGAGGCAGAGGTGTATTTTTATGATTGGTATAACAATATCATTGATAATGTTAATAGCATCGACGATGATGCAGATGTGGAGAGTCGCAGTATGAAACTTAATGGCCATGCAGGACGTTTATCCTTGATATTTCAGATAATGAAATGGGCTGTAGGCGAAGAAGATATGCAGCCAGTAAGCCTGTCTTCTGTGAAATCCGCTATTCGTATGGTTGATTACTATGAAGATACTTACCATAGGATACAAGAGATACTTTTGTCTAATACTATCGGTGATGTAAAAGAAGACTGGTTATCTCAGTTGGGTAATACATTCACAGCAAGCGATGCTATCGCTGCTGCGAAAATATATGAAATACCCAGAAGAACCGTATTCTATGCATTAAAGAAACTCTGTCAGACAAAGCAGCCAATTCTGGAAAAAACCAAGCATGGCGAATATCGAAAAATTCAACACCAAACATCAAATGCATCTTGCACTATTGCACTTTCAACCCAAGTTGAGGAATTACAGACAAAGCATAGTGCAAAAGTGCATAGTGCAAACGAATAAACTTATCTATCCATGAGCAAGTATAGATTTCATTTGCAAAAGTATAGTTTGGGAAGCAAGATTGCTTGCCCTAGTTGTGAGAGACCTCGATGTTTTGTGAAATATGTTGATGAAGAGGGAGTTGTAAGTTTTTCCAATGAGGTTGGGAAATGTGACCATGAAATCAGTTGTGGTTATCATTACACTCCACGTGATTTCTTTCGTGATAATCCCAATGCAAACATCAAGGAAGAACGGTCTAGTGATTATGTACAGCCTGTGAAAAGTACTCATGAAAAAGAAATTATTGTGCCACCCTCTTTTATTCCCTTAGAGTATTTTAATGCGAGTCTTGCTCATTTTGAGAAGAATCCCTTATACAAATATTTATGTAGGGTGTTTGGTGAAGCTGAAGCCCAAAGGGTATTCCATTTATATCATGTTGGTACATCGGCTAAATGGGGAGGTGCAACAGTTTTTTGGCAAATTGATGCTAATGAGCAGGTACGTTCTGGCAAGATTATACTTTATAATTCTGAGACAGGGCATAGGGTTAAAGAACCCCACAGCTATGTAAGCTGGGCGCATCGTGAACTACAACTTAAAGATTTCAATCTGAAGCAATGTCTATTTGGCGAACATCTATTGATAAGATATCCGGATGCACCGGTCATATTGGTGGAAAGCGAAAAGACGGCTATTGTCATGAGTCACTTCATTCCGAACTATGTTTGGGTGGCAACTGGCGGCATTAATGGATGCTTCAAAGAAGAATTTGTTCACAGTCTTAAAGGTAGGGATGTAACTCTAATCCCTGATTTGGGAGCTACGCAATTGTGGAAAGAGAAATCGATAATTCTGACAAGAATCTGCAGCAGAGTTGTAGTCTCGGATATGCTTGAACAGATAGCAACTGAAGAAGAACAATCCAAAGGACTTGATATTTCTGACTACTATCTATTCTCTCCATCCAAACACCAGATTCTACAAATGATGATTGAGAAGAACCCTCTTTTACAAAATCTCATTGATGCTTTAGGCTTGGAGTTGATAGATGCTCAGCAGATGACAGAGTCCACTTAGATTGTACAAAACTTAAATAACAAAGGAGCTTGGTCCAGGAGTTAAAATAAAATCCATAACACAATAAGGACTTTTTGCCTTGCAGCAAGAAACTCCCATTTGTGGTTGGCAAACACAACTCTAAATGAGCAAGCTCAAATGTGTAACTTTTAAAACATTAGATCTATGAATGAAAGTATTAAACAAGCCATGCATTTAGATGCATGCAAATCTTTTGGCGCAGCAGAAGCCAATGAAAACGAAAGAAGATGGGACGATAAGATGATTGATTCTAAGAACAACGATTCTATTAATAACTACGACAAAACCAGAATGAGGCTTAATTTTGAGATTGGCCCCGATGGTAAGATTCACTCTTTGGGCTATCAGGATAAAAGACTTGATGTTCGTTTGCAAGAACGGCTAAATGAACTTGGTTGGCGTCCATTCAAAGCGGATAGTAAGATTCAACCCAATTGTTGTGCTCGTCTCATCTTTGGTGGCAATCGAGAGCGTACATTGGAAATGGCATTTGGCACTCAGGACCTAAAACTTGATAAAGATTCTGATAATAGCCATATACATAGATGCAAAGAGGTGGAGCAATGGGCTTTGGATGTATATAATTGGTGTTGTCGTAGGTATGGGAAAGAAAATATCATCGGCTTTCAGGTTCATCTTGATGAAACGTCACCACATATTCATGCACTTATTGTTCCTGTTGGGGTACGTCCTAAAAGTGGTCGTGAATGTGTGATGTGGTCTGCAAAATTCGGAAAGAATAAATATGAGTATGGTTCAATACTCAAGGAAATGCATACCTCACTCTATGAAGAAGTTGGTAGTAAATACGGTTTGGAGAGGGGTGACAGCGTAGAAGGTCGAAATATCCAGCACCTGAATAAGCGAGATTATATCCGTAAACTCGCAAAGGAGCAGAAGAAGATGGAAAAAGCCATCAGAGGATTGCAAACCATGAAGGATAATATCGAGGCTGAAATGCAAATGTTTTCCGATGAATTAAAAATCTTGGAGAAAGATTTGGCTGCAGGACGTGTTGTATTGGCAGAATATCAAAACAAGAAAGCGTGCATTGAAGATTTGATACATGATTGCCAAGAAAGACTCGATGATAAGGAAACCAAGTTGATGATAAAGCAGCAGGAGTTGGACTCGTTGCTGAAAGATATCCAAAACATTCATTCTGTGAATAGACCTTTCAAGAATTACAAGATTGAGTTTAATGCTCCACAGATTACAGAGAAACCGCCAATGTTTGGAACCGATAAGTGGTTGGAACGTCAAAATACGATTATCGAGAAGCAATTTACCGCTATGGGGCGTAAATTGGAGGAACTTTATAGAAATGAAGCCGCTAATCAAGTTGAAGCTGTTCGCCAGAATATTTTGGTGGATATGAAAGAAGTTCATACGTTAAAAGCAGAAAACAAGACGCTGACGGAATGCATGAATTACTGGTCTAATTTGGCATTGAAGACTTTTGACTACCTCTCGATACCATCTTTACGTGATGAGTTATGTGCAGTAGCAACAGCTCTTATAGGTGGAGATTACGTAGTTCCAACTGGGGGTGGAGGCGGAGGAAATGAATCAGACCTACGTTGGGATGGTCGCAGACCTGATGAACCTGATTTTGCATTCCAAAGAAGATGCTTTTCACATGCCGTCAAATACATTATGGCCAAATACAGTGTGAAGCAGAATAAGGGGCGCTCCCGATAGCTTTTCAAAGACCGCTATCACCAAGAAATATGGTGGTAGCGGTGAGTTGATTTTATACAAATAAGGGTTAAATCCATTTTTAAGAAAGATTTATCATAGGAATTGCTGATTTTTAATAGACTTTTAATTATCTTTGCGTTCAAAGCAATAAAAATTACGTCATGAACGACATGAATAGAATAAAAGTAGTTCTTGTAGAAAAGAAGAAAACTAGTAAATGGCTTGCGGAAGTTTTAGGCAAAAACCCTGCAACCATTTCTAAATGGTGTACTAATACTTCCCAGCCCGATGTGGCAACACTCCGAGAAATAGCTCGAGTACTCGATATAGATGTAAAAGAGCTTCTTAACTCTACAAAATAGTTCTCTATCTTCATATGATAGCAATATATTATGGTAAAAAAGAAAAATAAAGAAGAATCTCTGGTTCCCAAAGACGAGAAAACCCTTAAAATGGAAGGCGTGCAGAATCTGTACAACTTCCTGTTTGAGGCATGCAACATATTGCGTGGTCCTGTGAGTCAAGATAACTTCAAAGATTATATAACACCTATCCTCTACCCGTTGGTTGAATTAAAAAGTTAGTAAAATGACAAATGAAAGGTTGTG
>NZ_QTXM01000028.1:0-29701 GCF_003461645.1 Alistipes sp. AF14-19 | reverse complement strand
TTTTGCTGCATAAGATTTACTCTTTTCTGTAAACCTTTTTCAGGACGGGACAGCGCCAAAACAAACCCTCGGTGCGGACTGGAGCGGACTGGAGCGGACATCGGAACCGAAGCGTTTTACCCTGTTGTATATTGCGGCAGGATTGATTATTCGGGCAACTGCGCGAATCGCAAAATAAGTATCGGTTCAGACGGATACCCGAATCTTTAACCGAGTATCTGCGCAAAGGAACGAAAGGGCGGCAGACCGAATAATCATCCAATTATTCGTCCAAATATAAGGTAGTATATATAAATGATTTGACAGACGCATAGTTACCCAAACAACCATTTAAACACACAAGCAATGAAACAAGCAAGCATTTCGATCTGCAATCAAAAAGGGGGCATCGGGAAATCGACATTTACGATGTTACTCGCCAGTCATCTGCACTACACATTAGGCTATGACGTGCTGGTCGTAGACTGCGACTATCCCCAATGGTCCGTTCAGGCGCAACGTGAGCGGGAACTGTCGCTCATCGAGCATGATGATTACCACAAGCTGTTGCTGGTACGTCAATTCAAAGCGACGGGCCGCAAGCTCTGGCCTGTGCTGAAATGTATGCCGCCTGAAGCCCCCGAAGAAGTCGAGCGGCTGCTGCAAAGCGGCTACCATCCCCGTATCATTCTCTACGACTTGCCGGGAACGGTCAATGCCGAAGGTGTCATTCGGCTGCTCGCGTCGCTGGACGCTGTCTTTGTGCCCATGAAAGCCGACAAGGTCGTCATGGAAAGTACGCTCTCCTTTGCCCGGAGTCTCACCACTAACCTTGCCCAAGATCCGACCCTTACTTTACAAAGCGTCTATCTTTTCTGGACGATGATAGACCGTCGTGAACGAACGCCGCTTTACGATCGATACGAGGCCGTTATCCGCAAGCTCGGGTTGTCGCTTATGACAACTCACATTCCTTACCGCTCGAAGTTCAACAAGGAGCTGCTTGCGGACAATACAGGAGTCGGCCGCTCGACACTTCTGGCTCCGGCGCGAACCTTTGCGTGTGAGGCGCAACTCGAAATCCTCACAGAAGAAATTCTTACACTCCTCAAAATCCGATAACAATGGCCAAGAAACCCAAAATCGAAGTAGACGAAAGTCTTGTAAAACAGGTGATCGCAGGGCAGTTACCTATCACTACAAAGGTCACACGGGTAATTCCGGAACAGATCCCATCCGGAACCGCTACGGACGCAATTCCCGCCGAACCGCCCTCTGTTCCGGAGATCGACACAGAAAAGATTCCGGATGAAACCCCGTCTGTGCCCGCAGCACAAGAGCCACGCCGTCGGAGAACACCACCCTTGTCCGATTATGAACGAATGTTTCTCACTCCTGTGGAATACGGCATCCGAGCCACACTTTATGTCAATGCATCGACGAAGCGTAAGATTCTGGAGATACTTAAAAGAATCGGAGGTGAACGATTATCCGCGACATCATATGTGGATAATATTCTACAGCACCACATCGAAACTTTCCGTGACGATATAAACCGGCTCGATCGTAAGCGGAATTTTGAAAAACTTGTTTAACAATGACTTAAAAATTTCTAATTATGCTTTACAGCTTTTTATCCGAGTCCGGTGTCCTCGACATTTCATTACTCGCTCTTAGCACAGGCATTATCGTTTTGTCAATCTTAGGGCTGCTGCACCTCGGGAAGCGACGAGGTCATAATAAAGCCGGACACTTTTCGGAGCAACCTGACGATTGTGCAATGCCTGCCGTGCAAACGGAAAATAGCGATGGATGGCCCTCGATGGAACAACCTCAGACAACTGAACTTGTATCCGTTGTCGCTGCACCTGAAGATTCTTCAAATCTCGATTCTCCGCCTTCCGAAACGGTCGTATCCGAAAAGCAGGATGTGAAGCCGGAGTGTGTTCCCGTACCGGACATACGATGGCGACGTTCGATGACATTGCCCGACTACAAAAAAACATTTCTTGTCCGGGTGGATTACGACCTCCGCGCCTCGCTTTATGTCAGTGCCCCTACGAAACGGAAAATCCTTGAAGTCCTGAAAAAAATCGGCGGCGAGCGACTGACCGCAACATCTTATGTAGATAATATCCTACGGCACCATCTCGAAATGTTCCGCGACGAGATCAACTGCATACATCAAGAACAGAATTACCATAACATCGTCTAAATTCTTTCTGCCATGAACAGCATAATTCTTATTGCCGCCTGCGCCGTATGTCTGGATCAGTTGTTTTTCCGGAGGCGGCTCGCGTCATATGTCGTCGACAATCTGAAAGGCCCGAAGAAAAAACACACCGGGCATAACGCTGCCCCTCACACGCCGAATGCCGGTACTGCACCCCGTCAAACTCCTGAAATTCTCGTGTCAAAATCCTATCGGTGCGGACTGGAGCGGACTGGAGCGGACATCGGCACCGCCCCGGCAGGCGGAGACGCTATATTTGCCCCGGCTTCGGAAGAGAAGTCCGCGATGCAGGGGTGGAACACCCTTGTCGTGCGGCCCTCGATCGGCGAAGACGGCGAACTCTCGGAGCCCGAAGCGCCCGCCGGCGCCCGATTCCCGCTTCCGGCTCTCCCCGCCAGAGCAGAACTCCGTGACGCGGAGGTTCATGCGATGCTCGGAGAGCTGGACTTCGGAGAGGGCGCCGTCATGGGCGATGCCACGGCCGAGGAGCGGCAAGCCATCGCCAACTTCGACATCCGGGCCTATGCTTAATTAAAAACGACCTACGACATGAAATGGAATAACGAATACGGCTGACGCCTTTTCCGCAGCAGGAAATACGATGTATCCGGTCGCAGAATGCTCCCAAAGCAGGCTGCGGCCTTTTTCACACCCTTAACCAAACTACTTGAACGATGAAAAAAAGAGCAATTTTCATGATTTTCTCCCTGTGCTCCGCACTCGCCTGCTTTGCACAGGGCAACGGCATGGCCGGCATCAGCGAGGCCACGAACATGGTAACGTCCTATTTCGACCCGCTCACGAAACTGATCTTCGCCGTCGCGGCAATCCTCGGACTGGTCGGCGGCGTGCGCGTCTACTCGAAATTCTCGTCGGGTGACCCGGACGCTTCGAAATCCGCCACGGCGCTGTTTCTCTCATGCGTCTTTCTGGTGATCGTCGGTACGGTCTTACGTTCGTTCTTCCTCTAAACGATGGCGGAATACCAAGTGAACAAGGGAGTCGGCCGTCAAGTCGAGTTTCAGGGCGCGCACGTAATGGTTCTTTGGCAAATGCGTCGATAGCAAGACGTTAGGCAAGTGTTCGATAGCCTATCATCGATCGGCTTATCCGAAAGGGAAACCGGACGGGGAGTATAGCCTGCCGATAAACTGATAAGTCATACAGTTACCAAGTATGCGACTGAATCAGGAGATGAAAGATAGATACGAGGATAAAGTCTGGATTGATTGAACGATAGTCCAAGTGGCACAACTCGAAACTGTGGCGGAAGGTAACTACAGACGCCATACTGTAACACACTCGATTCGACCTTGGAGGGTTGGGTGCAGAACAGGTTACAGCACAACTGCGATAAGCAGAAACGGATGAAAGTCGTATCCGACAATCTATCAAAGCTATGTTGCCGAAGAATTAAACGTGGATTGCCTAACCCGGAATGCCGAAAGGCTATTAGGTTTCAGACCTATGAAAATCCGGTATGGCAACGGAGCCACCGTAGTAGTCCGAGCGAGGGAAAGCCTCGTACATGGCGAAGGGTGGCAGCTAACATTTTTAATACAAATTAACGGATAATGTGTGAGACATTATGAGAAATCCAGAGAGAGTATTAAACAGTCTGTCAGAGCACAGCAAAGTTTCGAGCTACAAGTTTGAACGGCTCTACAGGGTTCTATTCAATTCGGAGATGTTTCTCCTCGCCTACCATAATATACAAGGTAGGCAGGGAAATATGACGGAAGGTTCCGACGGTAAAACTATCGACGGAATGAGCCTGAAACGGATTGAAAATTTGCTTGATGCGCTCAAAGATGAGTCGTACCAACCAAAACCGGCAAGAAGGACGTACATCCCGAAGAAAAACGGGAACATGCGACCTCTCGGCATACCGTCTATCGACGACAAATTAGTGCAGGAGGTATTGCGAATGCTGTTGGAAGCAATTTATGAAGGTAGTTTTGAGAACACCTCGCACGGCTTCCGACCCAAACGCAGCTGCCACACCGCACTGATACAGGTGCAGAAGAATTTTACTGCGGCCAAGTGGTTTATCGAGGGCGACATTGAAGGATTCTTCGATAACATCAACCATGATGTACTTATCGGAATCTTGAAAGAACGTATCGCAGACGACCGCTTTATCCGGCTAATGTGGAAATTTTTGAAAGCTGGCTACATCGAAGATTGGACATTTCATAGAACATACAGCGGAACACCGCAAGGTGGCATCATTAGCCCGATACTGGCTAATATCTATCTCGACAAGCTGGATAAGTACATGAAAGAGTATGCCTGTCAATTCGATAGAGGCGACAGACGGGCAATGAACCTTGAGTACAAACGGTATTCCAGGAAAATTTGGTGGCTCGGCACAAAACTGAAGCAAACCGAGGATAAAGATACTCGGAAGGAACTGATTGACGCGATTAAGCAACATCAGAAAAACAGGATGCACTTACCCTCTGTCGATGAAATGGACGAGGGATATAGACGGATTAAGTATGTGAGGTATGCCGATGATTTTATTATCGGAGTGATTGGCAGTAAATCGGACTGTGAGGCGATCAAAGAGGATATTAAGAATTTCCTCGGCGAGAAACTGAAATTGACGCTCTCCGAAGAAAAGACCTTGATCACGCACGGCAATAGAAAGGCAAAATTCCTCGGCTATGAAATCTATGTCCGACCATTCACGGATAAGACGTTAAGAGGCGAGAAATCGGGAGTACTTATTAAGGCTTACGGCAAAAAGGTAGTGTTGGAAGTGCCAATGTTCACAATGCGGGATAAACTTCTCTACTACGAGGCGATGGAAATTCATCAATTCGAGGGTAAAGCGAAATGGAAACCCACAAGCCGGACAAAGTTGCTACATCTGGACGACCTCGAAATACTGGATGCCTATAACAGAGAAATCCGAGGTTTTGCAAACTATTTTTCTATCGCAAATAACAGTTCACACCTGAATTCTTTCAAGTACATCATGCAATACAGTCTGTATAAGACTTTTGCACGAAAGTACAGTACGACAGCCCGAAAGATTATCGCAAAGTATCGACATCACAAAGATTTTGCGGTTTTCTATGAGGACAAGAAAGGAGGAAAGAAGATGCGGGTATTCTTCAACGGGAGCTTTAAGCGTAAAACAACCGCGATGGACGCGAGTTGTGATTATGTAGCCAACACGATTTTCAATACCACTGTATCAAGCCTTATACAAAGGTTAAAAGCGGGTAAGTGTGAATTGTGTGGCGCAACGGAAAACATTGAAATACACCACGTCAAAAGACTCAAAGACTTAAAAGGCAAAGAGCCATGGAAAATCCAAATGATTGGACGTCAGAGAAAGACGTTAGCTGTATGTATTCCCTGTCACAACAAGATACATCACGGGATAATAGACTGAATATGTTAGTGGAGAGCCGTGTGCGCCGAGAGGTGCAAGCACGGTTCGGAGGCGAGTTCTTGGAAACCTACCGTAGAAATACGGCAAGGCACCGGGTTCTTAGCCTACGGCTCACAGCGCAGTACCTCGTGCTGTTCGTCGCAGGGCTTCTGGGCGTCTTCGTCTGCTTCGCCGGAATGTACATGAGCGGCGTCCCGCAGGGCTTCTGCATCCTCTTCGCCCTCGCAGCCGGCCTTGCCGTCACGGGCGGCACCTTCTACCTGAGCCGCCGTTTCGGCCCCTACGGACTTCAAAAGCTCATGGCCTCGCGCCGGCATCCGCGGCGCATCATCCATCGTCGGGCCATCCGGCGGCTGCTACGCATTCGTATCCCTCGAACCGTAAAACCGTAATCCTATGCGCGGAACCTTGAAAACCTCGACCTTGGAATCGAAATTCCCTTTGCTGCGCGTCGAGAACAACTGCATCATCTCCAAGTTCGCCGACATCACCGCGGCTTACCGCGTCTCGCTGCCCGAACTCTTCACCCTCACGGGCGAGGAGTACGAAGCGCTGCACGGCGCATGGCTCAAAGCCCTGAAGGTGCTGCCGGACTACACCGTCGTCCACAAACAAGACTTCTTTATCGAAGAACGATACACGGCGCCGGAGGACGGCTCCGAGCGGAGCTTTCTCGCCCGCTCTTACGAGCGCCACTTCAACGAGCGGCCCTACCTGCGCCATACGTGCTACCTGTTCGTTACGAAGACCACGCCCGAACAGATGCGGCAGACCAGCGCCTCGTCCGTGCTGTGCCGGGGCTTCATCGTCCCGCGGGAGATGCGCGACACGGATGCCGTGACGCGCTTTCTGGAGGCCGCGGAGCAGATGGAACGCATCCTGAACGATTCGGGCCTCGTGCACGTCGAGCGGCTAACGGAAACGGAGATCGTCGGCACGGCAGACGACGCCGGGCTGCTGGCCCGTTACTTCGCCCTCTCGGACGAGCGGAGTCCGGTCGTCAACGAAGATATCCGTCTCGACCCGGGCGTGATGCGCATCGGAGACAAGTTCCTTACGATGCACACGCTCTCCGATCTGGATATGCTGCCACAGAGCGTGGCGACGGATTTCCGCTACGAACGCCTTTCGACCGACCGCTCGGACTGCCGCCTCTCGTTCGCGGCGCCCGTGGGGCTGCTGCTCTCCTGCAACCATGTCTACAATCAGGTGATCTTCCTCGACGACCACGACGAGACGCTCAAGCGGCTCGAAGCCTCGGCCCGGAACATGAACTCGCTGGCGGCCTATTCGCGCTCGAACGCCATCAACCGCGAGTGGATCGAAATGTATCTCAATGAGGCGCACTCGCAGGGGGTGCGCTCCGTAAGGTGCCACTGCAACGTCATGGCATGGGCCGAGAGCGAATCGGAGTTGAAGCGCATCCGCAACGACGTAGGGTCGCAGCTGGCCCTTATGGGCTGCACGCCGCGTCATAACACGGTGGACGTTCCGGTGCTGTTCTGGGCGGCGATTCCCGGCAACGAGGCCGACTTTCCCGCCGAGGAGAGTTTCTACACCTTCCTCGATCAGGCCCTCTGCCTTTTCAACGGGGAGACCAACTACCGCTCGTCGCTCTCGCCCTTCGGAATCAAGATGTCCGACCGCCTGTCGGGCATACCTCTCCATCTGGACATCTCGGACCTTCCGATGAAGCGCGGCGTCATCACGAATCGGAATAAATTTATCCTCGGGCCGTCGGGCTCGGGCAAGAGTTATCTGACGAACCATCTGGTTCGTCAGTACTGGGAGCAGGGAGCGCATATTCTGCTGGTCGACACGGGCAACTCCTACCAAGGGCTCTGCTCGCTGATTCACGCCAAGACCAAGGGCCGCGACGGGGTGTATTTCACCTACACCGAGGAGGCGCCCATCGCCTTCAATCCCTTCTATGTCGAGGACGGAGTGTACGACGTGGAGAAGCGCGAGTCGCTCAAGACGCTGCTGCTGACCCTTTGGAAACGCGAATCCGAGGAGCCGACGCGCTCGGAGGAGGTGGCGCTCTCGAACGCCGTGAACCTCTACCTCTCGAAGCTCCGCACCGACCGCTCCATCGTCCCCTCGTTCGATACCTTTTACGAGTTCGTCGAAACCGACTACCGGCGGCTTCTGGAGCAGAAGCGCGTGCGGGAGAAGGATTTCGACCTCGAAAACTTCCTGAACGTGCTGGAACCTTACTATAAGGGCGGCGAGTACGACTACCTGCTGAACTCCGACAAACAGCTGGATTTGCTGGACAAACGTTTCATCGTCTTCGAGCTGGACAACATCTCCTCGAACCGGACGCTGCTGCCGGTGGTGACGCTCATCATCATGGAGACCTTCATTTCGAAGATGCGGCGGCTGAAAGGAGTCCGCAAGATGATTCTCATCGAGGAGTGCTGGAAGGCCCTCACCTCGGCCAATATGAGTGCATATATTAGGTATTTGTTTAAAACCGTTCGCAAGTATTTCGGCGAGGCGGTCGTGGTGACGCAGGAGGTGGACGACATCATCTCGTCGCCCATCGTCAAGGAGTCGATCATCAACAACGCCGACTGCAAAATCCTTTTGGACCAGCGCAAATACCTCTCGAAATTCGACGGCATACAACGTCTGCTGGGACTGACGGACAAGGAGCGGGCGCAGATTCTCTCTATCAACCTCTCGAACGATCCTAAACGCCGCTATAAAGAGGTCTGGATCGGGCTCGGGGGCGTGCAGTCGGCAGTTTATGCCACGGAAACTTCGGTCGAAGAATATTTGACCTATACCACTGAGGAATCGGAAAAGATGCAGGTGATGGAACTCGCCGGGAAGCTCGGCGGCGACATCGAAGCCGCCATCCAGCAGTTGGCCCGCGAACGCGAATCTTAATTCCTGACGCCATGAAACCGATACTTTGGATATGCGCCAGTATCCTGCTGACATTGGCCGCCGTGCTCGGAGCGTTTCACCTCTTCTACGATTACGAATACCACAAAATCCGTCCGTTGTGCGGAGCATGGCATTCGACGCTCGACGACACGCGGCTGGTGATCGAGCCGTGCGGTGATAAATTCCGCATCACCATCACGCACCGCAGCACGTCCGAAACGCACCTCCTATACTACAAGGATTGCGTCTATTATACGGCCTACGGCGGATGCCGGGTCGATCTCTTTTACACGCCCCCGGCCGATGCACTGCTCCTCGTGCCGGGCGACGCTTTCAAACGAACCTCAAAACTCAAAAACAATGAACAGTAACCAATCGACGCCTGCGTCGGCCGTAGCGGCCCTTCAGCAGGAGATCAGAACCCGCACCGAAGTTATCCGCACCTTGGCGGACCTTCGGGAACAACTCGACGCCGACCGTATCTGCGGAGCGTGGCTCTCGGCGGAAAACAACCTCTCGGCCTCGATACGCCGCATCGGCGAGGGCATGTGGCGCATCCTCGTCTTCGACCATGCGCTCTGCTACAGACGGCTCGTGCAGGACGGCATCATCGCGCTGCGCCGCCACCGTCTCTGGCTCGGGGCCGACGACGGCAACCGCGTAATCTACGACGCGGCCGCCGAAACGCTCACCATCGGCTGTTACGGACGCTTCGTCGCCGAAGACAGCATCCGCTGCCGGGACGACGACGAAATCGTCGCCGCAGAACCTTTCAACGAACCGGCCGAATAATGGAGCGTCATTCAGGATTTCCGGGCTGCCCCTGCAATCAGGGGCGGCCCTTCGGCAGACGCTGCCCGCAGTCACACATTTCTAAATCCGACGGCTATGGAATGGAAAGATAAGATCGCGCGGCTATTCCGCCGCAAGCCGGACTGGAAAAAGGAGCATCGACGCACGCTCATTGCACGTCATGCTGAAAACCTGCTCCGGGAACGGGATATACGCAGTATGACGGATCTCGTGCGACGGCACCGGAAATCGGATCTGACCATTGCCGGAATCGGACTGACAATGAATACAGCGACATCCCGCTTTCTCAGGACGCCCGAAGATGCGGCGGGAAAAGATATGCTGGAGCTGATGGATGCCCTGCGCAGGACATCGTTTGCGAAAAAGATCGGGCGCCGCCTCGCGGATGTTCCGGCAGACACCGCCCACTCCCTGCACGGCCTGCTGGCCATGCACACCTTTCTCTTGGATGCTTATCTGGAGCAGCATCCCGACAGCAAGCTCCAGCAGCCTCCGATGGACGAGGTGCAGGCAGCAGCGCATATCGTAGACCGGCAGTTCCGCGCCGAGACATTCCGCGAGCTGCGCCATCTGGCAGAAACGAGAGGACGTTATATGCCCTCCTGTTACGTCGTACGCCTCTACGACTGGGACGCCGACATGGGCCGGTTGCAGAAGATGCGCGGGCGGCTGGACGGCCCGGCATGTCCGGAAGCTCCGCAGCAGGTTCAGCAGCTTCGGGAGCGAATCTGGAAGACCGAGAACCGTATGGTGCGGGAAGCCGAAAAGGTGCTGGAGAGCGATCCGGAAATTCCCCTGCGGCAAACCTACATCGAGAAACTCGATGCCGAGTTGCAGACCTTAGGATGGTTAGCACGCTTCCCGGAAAAAGTCGATAGCCCTTATATCAACCGGCAGCTGCTCGACAAATACGGTATCGAGCCGGGCATCCCCCGCGAAGAGCAGTCCCGGCAGGCCGAAAAAGCCTTCCGCGAGCTGGACGCACGGCTCGTACGCATGACCGGACGGCAGTCCTACGCCGACGATCTGTTCGAGTCCCTGCGACGGAAAGGGCCGAAGCCGGAGAAACATGCCTCCGGAGTGCGGCAGAAAGAGATCGATTCTACAAGGAAAGAGCAAACCGGACAACCGGCTTCGGGTCGGCGGATAAAGCGGTGATGCCCGTCTTCGGGTGAATATCCTCAATAACACAATCAATTCAAGCATGAAACAGAAAATTATCCTGCTGTGTCTGTGCCTCTTCTGCACGGGCCGCAGCACATACGCCCAGTGGGTCGTCTCGGATCCCACGAACCTCGCGCAGGGCATCGTCAACTCCACCAAGCAGGTCGTCGAAGCCGCCAAGAACGGCCAGACCATGTTGCAAAGTTTTCAGGAAACCGTGAAGATTTATGAGCAGGGGAAGCGATACTACGACGCCCTGAAATCCGTCAGCAACCTCGTCCGCTCGGCCCGCAAGGTGCAGCAGTGCATCCTGCTCGTGGGCGAAATCTCGGACATCTATGTAGACGGGTATCGCCGCATGGTCGGCGACGAGAACTTCACGCCCGCGGAGCTCGCGGCCATCGCCGCAGGCTACGCCCGCATCATCGAGGAGTCGGCCGGGGAATTGAAGGAGCTGCAGGACATCGTGAACCCTACGGACATGTCCCTGACGGACAAGGACCGTATCGACGTAGTGCAGCGCGTCTACGGCGTCCTGCGGCGCCACCGCGATCTGGCACGCTACTACACGCGCAAGAACATCTCCATATCCCTGCTGCGGGCCGCCCGGAAACGGGACATGGAGGGCGTGCTCTCATTGTACGGAACCGACGAACAACGTTACTGGTAGCCGACGATGGTACACATGCTTTCCCTTACGGAGAATCTGCACACAATTCTCCGGGTGTTATACGACGATATGATGGTGCTGTGTTATCCGATGTCGCAGGTCGCAATGGCCATCGCAGGAATCGGGGCGCTACTCTACATCGCCTACCGCGTCTGGCAGTCGATGGCCCAAGCCGAACCTATCGACCTCTTTCCCCTTATGCGGCCCTTCGCCGTCGGCATCTGCATCCTATTCTTTCCGACGCTCGTGCTGGGAAGCCTGAACGGCATTCTCTCACCGCTTGTAAAGGCCACGCATTCGCTTATGGCCGGGCAGACGCTCGACATGGAACAATGGCAGGAGCGGCGTGAGCGGCTCGAACTCGAAGGCCGCGAGCAGATGCCTCCGGACAGCTACTACGCCGAGGACGAGGAGATGGAGCGCGAGCTCAGCGAGCTGGGCGTGGACGACCAGACACAGCAGACACTCGACCGCATGAACGAGGAGCGCTCCTCATGGTCGGTGAAGGGGCTCATCTTCAAAGGCTTAGCGTGGATACTCGAACTGCTCTTCGCGGCCGCGAGCGTTATCCTCGACGTGCTGAGGACTTTTTATCTGGTCGTGCTGTCGCTGCTGGGGCCGATCGCCTTCGCCATCTCCGTGTTCGACGGATTCCAGTCCACGCTGACGCAATGGCTCACGAAGTATGTCTCGATCTACCTGTGGCTGCCGATCTCGGACCTTTTCTCGGCGATCATCGCACGTCTGCAAACCCTTTCGATGCGCCACGACGCCGACCTGATGGCCGAAGGCTACAACTGGTATGTGGACTGGTCGAACAGCCTGAACCTGATCTTCATGCTCGTGGCCGTGTGCGGATACCTCTGCATCCCCTCGATCGCCTCGTGGGTCGTGCAGGCGAACGGATTCGCCGCTTATAACAAAACCGTCTCGAAGATGACCTCGCTCGTAAGCGCCGGAGCCGGATGGACGGCCGGCAAAGCATGGGCCGGGGCCAAAGGCGCCGGCTCGGCGGCATTATCGGGCGGTAAGGCCGTGGGACGCGGCATCATGAACGGCGCCCGGCTTATTTTCAGAAAATAAAATAACCCGTTATTATGGAATTCAAGTGTTTAACGAACATCGAAACATCGTTTCGGCAGCTGCGCATGTACGCGCTCGTCTTCGCCGGAGTCTGCGCCGTCGTTACCGTGGCGGCGGTCTGGATGTCCTACTCTTTCGCCGAACGGCAGCGGCAGAAGATCTACGTGCTGGACAACGGACGCTCGCTGATGGTGGCGCTCTCGCAGGACCTCGCACAGAATCGTCCCGTAGAGGCCCGTGAACATGTGCGGCGCTTCCACGAGCTCTTCTTCACCCTCTCGCCCGACAAGGCAGCCATCGAGTCCAATGTCGGACGCGCCTTGCAGATGGCCGACAAAAGCGCCTTATCCTACTACAAGGTTCTGCAGGAGAAGGGCTTCTTCAACCGCCTGATCGCGGGCAATGTTTCGCAGATGGTCAAAGTGGACAGCATCCGCTGCAATTTCGACCATTATCCTTACGAGGTTACAACCTTTGCCCGGCAGCGTATTCTGCGCGAGAGCACCGTCACGGAGCGGTCGCTCGTCACGACATGCCGTCTGGTGAACGTCTCCCGCTCGGACAACAACCCGCAGGGCTTTATGGTCGAGGCGCTGAACATCGTCGAGAACAAAGACATTGCGACCTATGACCGCTAAACCGCATTCCCTGCGCTGCCGCATCCGTTGGGTGCGGCGGTCGCTGCGGCGCCGGCACGACACGCTCGCGCCCTGCATCCGGGAACGGATCGTACTCGCGGCGCTCGTCCTGCTTCTCTTCCTTTACCTTTGGCTCCTGTTCGCAGCGGACATGGGATCGGAGTTAGAGATCGGACATCCCGAATTATTACATCTTAAACCGTAAACCATTATGACAGAAAACAAGAATCCATGCAGCGACCCTTCGGCGGAGTTCGAACGGCAGCGCAAACGCAAGGTACTGCTCTTCACGGCGATCCTCGGATGCATCTTCTTCGTCGTGCTGTGGTTCATATTCCGGCCTGCGCCCGTCAAGCCCCAAGAGGGGGCCGCGGGGATCAATACGTCGGTCCCGGACGGCAAGGCGCAGGCCACCGTCGGAGACAAACGCAAAGCCGCGGAACAGCTCCGCAGCGAGGAGCAGCAGCAGAGACGCATGATGACACTCGGCGACAACTCGTTCTCGCTGCTGGACGACGGGCTCAAACCTGCCGAGGAGCCTGCACCGGCGGACAACCCCGCACTGCGGGCCTCCGAGGCCAACCGGGCCATGCAGCGGCAGGTGCAGGGCTTCTACGCCGCTCCGCAGCGCAATGCCGAGGTCGAAGCCCTGAAAGAGCAGGTCGCAGCCCTGCAATCCCAGCTCGACGCCGAGCGGCAGCAGCCCGATCCGCTGGAACTGGCCGAGGAGCAGTACAAGCTCGCCCGGAAGTATCTCGGCGGCGGAGTGGCCGTAGATGAAGAAACTGTTGAGCCGACGAAGCAGCGGAAGGATTCGCGCCTGTCGGTCATGCGGCCCGTTCGGGAAGGTGAGGTCGAAGCCTCGACACTCGACACGCGGGCGGATTTCACCATCGAACGTAACTTGGGATTTCTCACGGCGGCAGGTGATGTCGCGCATGCCGACATTCCGACTGTCAGGGCTTGTGTCGCTCAGACGCAAATCATACGTGCCGGAAGCACCGTGCAACTGCGGTTGCTGGAAGCCGTGCGTATCGACGGAGTGACCATTCCCCGTTATACGCCGCTATACGGTCTTGCGACGATCTCCGGAATGCGGCTGCAAGTCACGGTGTCGTCCGTCGAATACGGCGGACGGATCTTCGCCGTCGAAGCCGTGGCTTACGACCTCGACGGCCAGCCGGGGCTCAACGTCCCGAACTCCCGCGAGCGGACGGCCCTCAAAGAGGCGCTGGCGTCTGTCGGGCAGACAGCCGGCACGAGCGTAAACGTCACCCGTTCGGCCGGGCAGCAGGTCCTTTCGGAGCTGGCGCGCGGAGGATTGCAGGCTTCGTCGCAGTATGTCGCCGGGAAGCTCCGCGAGGTGAAGATAACCCTCAAAGCCAACCATCAGCTATTATTGATTTCAAAAGAATAGAACACACATGAAAAGAGACCTTATTTATCTGACCCTGATTGTTTCCGCAATCTGGGCCGCACACGCTACGGCGAAGGCCGTGCAGGACGGGCCGCAGCAGATCGAACCCCGAAAGATCGAAGCGGGATTCACCAAGACTGTACACATCCTCTTCCCGTCGCCCGTCACGTATATCGACATCGGCTCGATGGACATCATAGCAGGCAAGGCCGACGGGGCCGAAAACGTCGTGCGGGTGAAGGCGGCCGTGCGGAATTTCGCAGCAGAAACAAACCTGACGGTCATCACCGAAGACGGCGGATTTTTCACGTTCGATGTCCACTATGCCGAGAACCCGGTTGTCTCGACCCTCAATCTTACAGTGCAGGAACCGCAGACGGAAGGTGTGAAGAAACCGGCTGCCGCAGACGATCCGCAGCCGACGGCTTCCGAGGGCCTGGTGCTGCTGCGCGAAGTAGGCCGCGAAAAGCCCGCAACCGTAAAACGCATGTTGAGCGACATATACCGCCAAAACCGTACGGACGTGAAGGGCATTCGTGCGAAGAAGTACGGCATTGAAGTCGAAGTGTTGGGGATTTACGTGTTCAATGACGTGATATACATTCACACCTGCATCTCGAACGACACGAACATCTCCTTCGAGGTGGATGCGCGGCGGTTCATCGTAGCGGATCGCAAACTCGCCAAGCGTACGGCACAACAGCAGACATCGCTCGAAATCCTGCGCGTATGCAACGATCCGGCAGTTGTAAGGGGGCACCAGCGTCAGCGGACGGTATTCGCGCTGCCCAAGCTTACGATCCCCGACGACAAGGTGCTTTTGCTGGAAATCGTCGAGAAAAACGGAGCCCGCCATCAGACGGTGGAGATACCCGCAGGGGAATTGTTGGATGCGAAACTCCTGTAAAGAGACAGGCGGTCGAACCCGATGCGGAAGTTTTTATGCAGCAGTGGGAATGTTTCGAATCCGTGCGGCGATCTTACAGGAGCACTTTGCAAGAGGATATTCAGACGTGGTTCCGCACGCTGCGGCTCTGAAAGGCTGTTCGTTTCCGAACAATCAGACACCCCGGTACGGTTTTCAGACCGTACCGGGGTGTCTTTCATGCAGCTTGAGGAAACTCAATATTCATCTTCGTTAAAGAGTTGTGTCTCATTTGATTATCAATCAATTATATTTCAAAGAATGATTTTTAGCCAAACAAACCACACCATCTGAGGCTATCAATGGCAAAGATATGTGTTTTTTGACAAACAAATGAAAACAAGCACAACTTTTTGCTATACACAAGGAAAAATCATTGCCCATGTTTTTTCTTTCCCTTATTTAATAGTAGTTTGTTCGTTCTAACGAACGAAATTATCAGCTAAGACTTCTAATCATATTTTCAACATGATTCATGCGAAATACATAGTCATACCTTTCTGATAAAGGTTCAAGCTCTTTTGTCAGAGTTTCAAACGAAGGTTTACCGAATAGCACAGCCAGGCTATCTACTGCTTTTTGCAAGCGTTTACCCAATATGCGTATAGTTTCAATGTGAGAAAGTCTATTAAATAAGGTCCCATATAATATTGCATATTTCATAGAACGAGACGAAACTTTATTGAAATTCTCATCTCTTTGTGCTGGAAGTTTCATTGTATTGCAAAACTTTACAAATTTTTCCAATGAGTCAAGACCAACGTTACTTATGCTCCTTTCCAAACTATCATAAAACTGTTTCTGAGAAAAGTTTCTTGATGAATAGGGTATTTGGTCAAATTTATAACGAAATTTATTAAGATAACATATCTCCATTGCAGCAAACATAGACAGAGAAAAGAAGTTTAAGTCATCTCTAGTTATAACGCCATCACCTGTAGCTTTTACCTGCTCGTATCGCTTACTTATCATCTTCTGATATTTCATTAACAAAGATGTTGATAATTCACCATAACCTTTTAACAGTTGCTTGCTGAGGAAGATATCCTCCTGTTCTTCTATTTCTCTATTATTGCTTGTTTCTGCCGAGCCTTCTTCCTCTTCATCAATGATCGCATCATCTATCGAACGAATCTTTTTTTTAATACTCTCCTCAATACATTCAATCAGTCTTGATGTACGATCTATTTGGAAAATCCTGCTACTTTTTGCATCGTCATTGTCATATTCCGAATTGTATTTTATTTCGGGCAAAGATAAATCAGATTGCCTTTTATCTTCTGATGAAACTTTAATCTTTGGAGAAACTTTTTCACCAGCATCATTAACTAAGTCCCACATTACATCAGATAGCATATCAGCAACCTCCATACCATCATATCCTTCATTCTCAATACGAGAAATGAATCTATTAAGATTACGACTCATTTTCGACGGATTTGTTGTGGCTAAGAACTCAGTCCAATTGACGAACAGCTTATTAGATATAGATTTCTTGTCTTTATCCACTAAATAACATGTATATTGAGTTTTTGCTAACTTTATATCAGTACTATATCTATTGCCTTTATCATGTTTAAGTTCACTTACAAGAGTCTCAATTCCATTGTCGATAGACAGTAGTACTCCATCAGGAATCTCCTCATTGCTATAGACATTTAATTTACCTGATTCGTAATAAGCGGATAATAGTCTTAATCGTCTTCCAGTTTCAGAAGGAGCTTCATTAGAATGTTTGGATCTATTAGTTGGCACATCTATTCTTTTCTTGGTTTTCAGACCAAGTGTAGATAGAAAATCTTGCTTTGTCGAATGATACAAGACTCCAAACTCTTCATTTATGCCTCTGTGAGTTATTGTTCCAAGTCCGGCTAATGTTGCATTTGCACTGCCAACCATACAATATTCAGCATCATTAGTCTTAAAGTGCAAAACCTTTGCATGCAATTGACGTTCATATGTTTTAAAAGCTATTTTACCCCTTTTTGTTTCGCTGAAATCATAAAAATGAATACTGCTATTTGGAAGCATTCCGCTTGGTGGCAAAGCACAATCTTGGTGAATCAAAACATTCACCGTTGAGTTCGGACAAAGTTGGGATAATGTAATCAATGATTCTCCATATTCATCAAAATATGGACTGAGAAGTGTTATAGTCTGCACCTCATTTAATGGCACTAAATTTGAAATTTGTTGTAAAATCCCAGACTGAGAATCATTATACAGTAAAGCAGCATTTAACCCTTCTTGTACCTTGCACATACTATGAGGCACAATATTGAAAGAGGAATCTAAAAATGTACAATTTTCAGGAATCTCACGAAGAATTCTATTATGATCATAGTCGTTACATTGCTTTGTAAATCGGCAGAGATACTGCCAACATTCTTCAATGAGAGGACGATGCGTCGTATCAGTCTCATCTATCATAAAACCTGTAAATGCCTCATGATTTTTTCCATGTCCTGTAACTGTTAGATTACCAGTACCAAACACAACCAATACAGCGTCATCTCCTACAAAGAAATTAATCTTAGGATGAAAAGCTCCGACAGCACTTATAGATGTAATGGAGTACTCCTTACCAATATGTCTAATATAAATAGGAGATACATATTCCATAGATTTATCCATTTGATTGGTATCGGCAAACACATTTATGCTACATACTTGCTTACGATGAAGCATGTTCAATAATTGATTATCGAAATGTATCAAATCTATGGCATAAGTAGTCAATACAGCTGAATGATATTTGCCATTTTTGCCGCCGCTAGGAATATCCAATAATATTGCATGCTCATTCTTTTCCATAATTCTCAATGAATTGTGATGCTATCTCAGTTAGTGTATTATCTTCATCAAGATAACCCATGTCTTGTAAAAAATTAAATAGAGAATTAATACGCGGCGATGTTTCAACGGGATACCGTTGCTCTACTAGAACAATCCGTCCATCCTCAAGAATAAATTTTCTTAGGTCTGAATTATTCTTTCCCATTTTAGCAATAGCAACCACAGTATGTTCCTGCATTATTTGTACTATCAGAGATTCTATAAAGCTAGATATAGAGAATGACAGGTAACGCTCCATATAAGATCTTAACCCTTCACTGAGTATGCCTCGCTGACGTTTCAAATCATTTTTTTTCTCAAACTCCTCTATTTCTTTTGAGTTATTCTCAAATTCAGTATAAAGTCTCAACAGGAGTCTTATCGCATGTACTGCTGCAGAAATATAATCTTGTTTGCTGACGTAATCCCTTAACTCATCATAGATTATATTTATATTATCACTCACATTTTTCCTCCATTCGTCAAGAGAGTTATAATTCATCTCTTTCTCTATAACCGACAATAAAGATTGTTTAATATCTTGAGAAAGTAGTGCAATTGGAGGATTGTGCAATTCATGAATTTTGTAAAGTATTAAGCAGAAGAACAAGTCAATACAATAATGTAGACCTTCACATAAATAATAGAAATACCACCCAAATGCGGCATGCAAATTACCGTCTTCAGTTATATGCAAAAAACGATTCTTTACAAACTCTTGAATCTCTACGCCTTTTGAAATATCATTTAGGAGCAAAAAGATTGTTTCTCTTCGCAAGGAAGAGTCCTCGTCACTTTTCGTAAGCAAATTATTCAAGAACAGCCATTCCTCAGAGCCTACATTTATGCGATGTATAGCTAAAGATTGTAAGTCTTCTATTGCTTCTTCTTTAAGACTTCCATCCAGAATACATTTAAGAAATAATTTCCGGATGTTTTCATCAATACTATTTCTGACAGCATCAGCTAGCTCTTTTCCTTTGTTACGAAGATAGAATCTGCCTTCTTCAATTTTTACAAGTTCATAATAAATAAGAGAACCAAGATAGTACTGGCCAAAAGCTCCACTTTTGAATGTCCAGTACTTATCTTTAGATTCATAATCAGCACCATCTGCAATATCATAAATACCATCCTCTATTTGCTTATATCTACCTTGTGAAACAAACAAAGCTCCAACCACAGAACCAACATTTTGTTCCTTCATAATTAGTGCCATTGCCAACTCTGCACGACGTATAAAATTATATTGATGCAGAGATGTTTGACCAGCAACTTCAAATTTGTCATATTCACTAAGTAGCCAACAATAAAGGCTGTAATAGCGGATGTGACGGGTTAGATTGGTGAGCCCAGGTAACAATTTGCTATAGGTTGCAATTGAACTGTTCTGGATTCCCAATGGGTCACGTCCACCTTTGAAGCCATCGTTCGATGCCCAAAATACATTTGTGATTTCAGATTGCTTGTATTGTGCCATTGTACAACAGAATGAACAAAATACTAATAGTACATCTCAATATATTGGTATGCACGTTCAAATACATCATTGTCTTTTATCTGATACTTAACCCAAAGGATAGCGCGTAGTTTCTTTTTAATTTCTCTACGGGCTGTAACACTTTGGAATGCATCATTAAATTGACGTACAATGTTAACCACCTCATTATCTATATCATTTACAACTTGCTCAACGATAATTGGGGTTTCTTCAGTCTTAATACTTTGGAAAAGGTCTGTTAAGGCAGCACGAGCTTTTGCTCTTTTATCCTGGGACTCATCCTTTTTCTTTTCTTCTTCAAGCAAGTCTTTTGCTAATGCAAGAAGTTGTTTCAAGAAATCAATACTACTGATTAGATTTTGTTCCATTCGTTCACGTAGTTCATCCAATTTTTCTGCAAATTTCTTGAAGTTAGGATCACCTTTATGCTCGCCCAATCTCAATCGAAGCATTTTCTCTACTTCAACAATCTTCTTCTCACGTGCTTTTTCATCTTCAAGGACTGCATCTATCACATCGGCATCAACTACCAAATCCTCTAGTGGAGTACCAATGTCAATAGTTTCAATGTTGCGATGTATAATCTCAATGGTCTTAGCTCCAAGCAAAGTCCAGATAAGATTACCACCACTTACAGGACGTACACTTTGATACACCTGAGCCAACCAAGTATAATCATTTTGGAATTCGGCCAAACAAGCATCGGGAGAAACTATCTCCCACGCTTTATTGAGGCGGGCAAAGTGGCGTCCAAAGTTTGTCTTCACACCATCATCTTTTAAGCATTGTTGAGCAGCAGTAAGCCCCTCCCATCCACCAATAGTTCTATCTACGCCAGGGAAGAACTCAATACATTGTTGCATGAATGTAGGTATAAGACTTTTGATTTCATCGATATTCTGAACAATGGTCTTAACCGTCTCTTCATCAAAAGCAAGACTCTTAGCAACATCCTCAAATACACCAACAAAATCAACAATCAACCCACATTTCTTATTTTCATTGTAGGTACGATTGGTTCTGCAAATGGCCTGCAACAAAGTATGATTCTTCATTGGTTTGTCCAAATACATACACTGGAGTATAGGTGCGTCAAAGCCAGTTAACAGTTTACTTGTCACGATGACAAATTTCAGCGGAGACAATGGGTCTCTGAACTGGTCAAGCAATTTCTTTTCCTCATCGCGACTACGCTTATACGCCTTATATTCATCTGCTTTATCTCCAGCAGTATGCATTACAATTGTTGTTTGGTCATCTGTGCCAAGAAGAGCATCCAAAGCCTTTTTATACTTGACGCAACATTCTCTATTGTAAACAACAACCTGAGCTTTCATGCCTGTTGGCTTCACATACTCTCTGAAATGAGAGACAATATACTTACAAACGTCATTGATTCTTTTTTCAGCGGTAAAGAATGCATCAACGCTTGTTCTTCTTACCAATTCGTTCTTGTCTTCCTCGCTAATTTGGTCGGTAAGCTCATCAAACTCCTTTTGCAACTTAGCATCGTCCAAATGCATTTCGACTGGAACAGTCTTGAAATTAAGTTCAAGAGTGGCCCCATCTGCTACTGAGTTTTGGAATGTATATTTTGATATGTATCCGTATTTATCCTCCTCGGCTCCAAAACATGCAAATGTATTATGGTCATTACGGTTGATTGGCGTACCTGTTAATCCAAAGAAGAACGCATTTGGCAATGCTGTGCGCATCTTTTTACCCAAATCTCCTTCTTGGGTTCTATGAGCTTCGTCCATCAAGAGGATGATATTGTCACGTTCATCAATTACCTCACCATCATTCAAATCACCGAACTTAAAGATAGTGGTAATCAAAATCTTTCTTTGATGGATCTTTTCCTCCAGTTCTTGTTTGGATGATATGCTATCAATGTTAGGTATTTCTGCACGTGTGAAATCGCCGGTAATTTGGTCTTCCAAATCAATTCTATCGTCCACAATCACAACTGTTGGTGCTTTTAGCACTTCCTGACGACGAAGTTTTTGAGCCGCAAATACCATCAACCACGACTTACCAGAACCCTGGAAATGCCAAATCAAACCTTTACGAGGACCAGAGCCCTTTGTATATGTTGACAAAACACGTTGAACAATAGCTTCGCCACCCAAATATTGTTGGTAACGACATACAATTTTAATTTTCCTACCTCCTGAGGTTCCTGTAAAAACAGAATAGAAGCGATATATATCCAATAGTCTTTCAGGAGTCATCAATGATACATAGTTATGCTCAACATCTTCCAATGTACCATGCTTACGCTCCTCATCAGCAAACCAAGGACCCCATTTGTCAATAGGACATCCGATACCTGCATACTGTAATTCTCTTCCTTCGCTTGCAAAGGTTAGAATATTCGGAACAAACATTTCAGGGATACTCTTCTGGTAATGCATAATATCAGTAGCACCATCAGCCCATGTTACAGACGCCTTAACAGGAGTCTTTGCTTCACCGATAACCATAGGTATACCATTGATAACATATACAAGGTCTAAACGCTTGCCTCCCTCCTTACTCTTTCTCGGATACTCCCACTGATTAGTCACTATGCAACGATTCTTATATTCATCATCCTTGCCTGCAAAGAAACGAATGTTGATATTATCGCCATTGTCCCCAAATGGGTATGAGTTCTCTTCAAACAGCAACTTGCGGAACTTATCATTGGCTGTAATTAGTTCATCAGAAGCTCCTCCACTTGTAATACAAGCTCGAAGTTTATATATAACCTGTTCTGCTTGTTCAGCAGTAATAGGATTCAATGCCAACAATGCCTCCATGAGCCATTCTACAACAAGAACTTCATCAGGAAGTCTCGGAACAAACTGCGGTTCCACATATATCCAACCGCATTGTCCTGCCGCATTAATGAGCATTTGCTCAACCGTATTTTCTTCGTTAAAGTATGCCATATGTTATTATATTTTTGTTTCTAATTGTAATATTCTGATTTATCGGCTTGTTCTGCAATTTCTACAAATTTGCGCTGAAGGCAAATTGGAGGAAGTGGTATAGAACAATTTCTAGCATCTCCCTGCGGTATAAATGGCTGTGCTCCACCTCTCCTTGGCCAAAAATCCTTTTCCCTTGTTGCAAAATAAAGGAAACGATTATCTAGATCATCAAAAGTTGACCAAAAGCGAATCGTATTTTTTATACATGACCACTTACCACTTGCAAACCATGTTTTTCCGCAATCGGCACCTATAGCAGATAGGACAATTCCTTCGCAATCATAATCATAATGATCAAGCTTTCCATCAGGTCCGCTAGCACTATATGCAAGATAACCCTCTGTTACATAACTATTCTTAGTAGTATTTGTGTCTCCCCAAGTGAGGTCAGTATAGTCCCCAAGTTTAATCAGAGGATATTCATCACCTTCAAACATCTCGAAAAATTGCGATTTGCAACCAACAAATTCTGATTTATCGGCTTGTTCTGCAATTGTAACAAACGCTTTCTGATCCTCATCTGATGCATTTGGAATGCCGATTTCCAAATATTTACTCATGTTGAGATTCTGAATTCCTGTCGTCTTGCTTCCCATGCTTCTGATTGCAGTTCTATTTGTCTGATAGAAGTAGTATAATGCATAGAATGCAAACCTTGGATCAACGTCTTTGAATCTCAAAACCTGCGTGAAGTTATTGCACAAAAACAAGTTATCTTCTTCAAATAGCACAACTCTACCCACCGGATTATCAGCAGTTCCACCTGATCTTTCAAGTATGGTATCGTACTTTTTAATTTGCTTTCTAACTACCTTCCTATCTTCAATGCTGCGGGTAACAACATCTGCAAGATTCAGCTTTCCTGAGTTTGTGAAGTTTGTAGTACGTATAACCTTTACTCCATTACCATCCTTATCTTCAGTACCCCATTCACCAGGAAAAGAATCATCAATATAATCTTTTACAGGAGTAGTTTCCATGCCATAAAATATCTCGATAAATTGCGACATACTAACCAATGAATTTATGATGAGACAATTTAACATTATTCTGATTAACCATTGCATATTGCAACGTCGTATCGAGACTCTGATGACCAAGCAGGTGTTGGACTTGCTCTATAGGCATGCCCTTATCTATTGCCATTGTTGCTAATGTGCGACGAAACTTGTGTGGATGCACCTTGGGTATATTCAAATCTTTCCCCATCTGACGCAGTCTAATCTCCACACCGCTAATCTGCAATCTTTCATAAGGAGCCAGGAGTGATACAAACAACGCTTCATTGCTATCTGTACGACTATTGATATATTTCTGCAAATGAATCTTTGTACGAGCATCGAAATACACCTTACGCTGCTTATCACCTTTGCCGGTAACAATACATTCCCTATTGTGGTAGTCAATATCTGAGCGATTGAGCTTAACCAATTCTCCAACACGCATTCCTGTTGATGCCAATAAATCTATCAATGCCAAATCACGTGGATTTGAACAATGGTCTCGCATCAATTCAAGAGATTCATCAGTATATGTTTCCTTTACGGTTTTACCTACCTTTACTTTATGGATTCTTCGTACAGGACTCTTTACTATATAGTTTTCTTCTTCTAACCAAGAAAAGAAACTGGATAGTATTCGTCGGATATTATCTACCGTTACTTTGCTCGCGCCACTTTCGCTTTGATATGTATTTAAGTAATGTCGTAAATCGTCATTGTGATATGGATTACCTCTTTGCCCAGCTTAATCAATGCATTATTTATAGTACTGCGATAATAGGCGATTGAATTAGGAGAACATCCTTCAACTTTCTTGGCTGAGATAAAATTCTCTACCAAGATTTGATTATTACTTTCTGTATTGACAGCATCTTTTTCAGTCACGACAATGTTACGGAAGGTGTAATCAAGCACCTTACGCAACTGGGCCAACTGCTCATTATTCAATGAACTGAGCATAGCCTGTTCTATTTCGTTAATCAAGTTCTTAACCATAATCTTACTATATTATAAAGTTAGTCAATTAACGCGCGACCTAAAAGTAACTTTATCACCTAACTTAGTCACTTTTGTATAGCAAGTGACTAAGTTAAGTGACCAAGTTTATCTAATCATCCCCTTCAACTATTACTACTATTCCCATATTAAATTATTGCCTAGGATTTACTCTGCAAAAAGAAATATACTGATTAACAAGTATTTAGATATATATCTGATTTATTCTGCAAATAGTTCTATTTTTTTATTGGGAGTTTAGAAGAAGATTTTTCTATCTTTTTATCATCAGAAACCACACGACGCTCAACTTTCTTTATGTCTTCTGCAACAGGAAGTTCTTCTGGGCGGATTCCACGTTCTCCAAGCATACTTCGCACACTAACATTGTTCTGTACATGTTCACGCGTAATAGAGGATTCTCCATACAGATTTTTCTGTTCTACATTATAATTAGTCATTTCTGTTGCCAGGTTCTTTGCCGCAATAGTTAATGTTGGCAAAAAATCCGCTAATGGACGATTTGACTTAATCCCTAATCTGTGTTTCATATCTTCAGTTGTATGCCCTCCAAATAGTGCAGTATCACCTTTTGAACGAATTCTACCATATCCTTTATCATCAACTCCTCTCTGATAAATATTTTGAGATAGTTGTTTTTCGGACGAGCGCAATCGATCTCGAGCTTCAAGTCTTGATATTTCTTGGATTCGTTCTGCTATTATCTCAGCTCTTCGAGTTTGAACCGCAAAATAACCTTGAGCAAAAGCAATTTCTTCTTTTTTAGGATCTCCGTTTTGTGCAATCAAATAACAAGCATATCGGGTCAACATGAAGTCTATGACCTCACGCTGTGAACCACTACCTAAAGATACCATTTTCGTGACCTCACGAAAATGGTCATCTACATTGACATTCTGTTGTTTACATGATTCTACTGCTCTACCTATAGCAACCTGAAAATTTTCCCAACGAGCATAGCCTAATAATTTTTGCAAATCTCGCGCAAACCAAACTTCCACATTCTCACTACCGTCATCACTCTTGATGATTTGGCCAATTGCATCAAAGTTGGCTTTATGTTGATTAATTCTTTGTATATCCATAATGTATTCTATTAATTATTTATCAAACTCTTTATTACTTGGTCTATTGCCTCTATCGATTTGCGGAGTTCAAATTCTGATTTATCGGCCTGTTCGGCTATCGCTACAAACTGTTGTTGTTGTTCCATGGGAGGTAAGATGCATTCAAACTTTCGCAAACTTGTTAGCGGCATTCTTGGCATCTTTGTACCTGTTGCTATGCTATTAGCATATGTGACAAATTCATCACTCCTCAATAAATAGCTGAAGAAAGTTCTGTTCAACTTCTTTCCATTGGGGCGCAGTGGTAGCAATTCAGTTGTTGCATAACCTTTGCCATTTGGTATAACTACTTTATTGAGGTAAGGCCTTAGTTTTGAGAAGAGAACGTTCCCCTCATCAAATGGTGAAACCGAAAGCAATTCTTTACTATCAACATATACTTTTTCTATGATATGACCTGTATTGGGCTCTATCATATCAAGGTTGAGCAACCATACATTTCCTTCTTGTAAATCATTACTTGGCTTTTCTGGTGCAATCTCTTGTATTGGCTGCGTTTCCCATTTCTTATAGTTTGTCACTGGATTCCCGAACATCTCGATAAATTGCGATTTCACCATTTCTTGGGTGGCAGTGAGAAGTTTCTTATATGACTCCTTTAGTCTGTATGCAGCCCACAATTTATCTGCTAAGATACGCTGCTCTTCGATGGGGGGAAGATCGAATTCGTAGTCTTTCAGATGTTCCCACTTTACTCTAGGAGATAGACCTCCAGCTGAGCGAGAAACGGCATAATCGAAAAACTTATCATTCTGAATAATGAACGGAAGCAACAAAGGGTCTACCTTACCAGGTATAGCCTCTATCACAGTAATATCCCCAGAACAAATACCATCAAAATCAGCAATAGCGGCCTTTTTTAGATATGCTCTTCTTCGGCCAAACAAGATTTGTCCCTTCTTGAAAGTCTTCGTAAATGTATTCTCGGTGTCTACATCATATCCAGAGAACTTGATTTCTTGAGGAATAAGATGCTCTAATCCTACAATGGGGACACCCGATTTATCACCTTTATGAGTTGCCCTACTTTCTCTTGCAAATTCTTCTAATTTCATACTCATTTGCCGATTAATGTAAACATTTCAGTTATTGAAGAAGTCATCTCTGCATGAACACTCTTCCAATTGCTCAATGTTTCTGAAACTGATAAAACATTAAAGTTATTTTCATTATTCAAAGCATTGGCATATAAAGAGATATTGAGATTGTAGTTGTAATTTGCAATCTGTTCAAGAGATGCCACGGTGCTGAAATTCTGAATTTCAGAAGCATTAAAATATGCAGATACAATCTTTTCAATATGTACCTTTTCCAGATAGCTCTCTGCGTTTTTTCGTGTAACTTCCTTAAGAGCGTTGATAAAAATGATTTTGTTCTTCAAGGTGCTACGTTTCTGATTATTACATATCAGAATGCAAGCTTCCATGGGTGAATTGTAAAAAAGGTTTGCACCAAGGCCAATAACACATTCTACAACATCACTCTTTATCAGTTTTTCTCTTAAACTTTGTTCTTCATCTCTAAACAGAACACCATGAGGGAAAAGTATTGCACATCTACCTGTCTTATCATCCATAGATGCAAGGATATGCTGGAAGAAAGCGTAGTCTGCACGCCCTTGAGGTGGAGTTCCCAAGAAATTACGTCCCCACTTATCGTTCATAAAAGCTTCACGATTCCAAGTCTTAATAGAATATGGTGGATTAGCCAACACAATATCAAACTTACGCAACCTACTTCCGTCTACAAATGCAGGGTGTGCTAAGGTATCTTCACGAACAATAGAAAAGTCTTCTACACCATTCAGGTAAAGATTCATTCGGGCAATGGCGCTGGTGAGTGCATTAATCTCTTGGCCAAATACCTTTACACCTTGCCATGGTTCACCCTTTTTACGAAGAAAGTCCAAACACTTCACAAGCATACCACCCGAACCACATGTAGGGTCATAGATACTTTCACCTGGACGTGGCTGAAGAATCTCTGCCATCAAATCTACTACAGTACGATTGGTGTAAAACTCCTGTGCTGTATTGCCAGCATCGTCGGCAAACTTACCAACCAGATATTCGTAAGCCTGTCCCATTTCGTCTGCAGGGCATGCTTTAAGCGACAAATTGTATCGTGAAAAATCTTCAATCAGAGACGTTATGATATGGTCGGGCATCTTCGCCTTGTTGGTCCAGCCGTCTTTAGGGCCAAAGATTCCTTCCAAACCTCCAATCACACGACCATCTGCATGCTCGCCTGGATTGGCCTGTTCAATAGCAATAAAGGCTTCCACCAAGCGTTGGCCTACATTTTCTGTACACTCGCGTACATCACGCCAATGGGCACCATCAGGAATACGAATTACCAATTCTTGAGCTTGGGCATTGGCATACTCTATACCACCTTCGCAAACATAACCTTCAAACTGCTCATCGTACACATCAGAAATTCGTTTGAAGAATAGCAAAGGGAAAATATATTCTTTGTAACCAGCAGCATCAATCTGACCACGAAGGCGAGTGGCTGCTCCCCAAAGGAACGATTTCAAGTCTTCCAATGAAATAGGTTCATCGGGATTTCTATAATATTTTACAAGTTGTTCCATAGGGTTATAAGTTTATCAGTTTTCTAAATTCTTCTTCACATCTCTTTACCTCCTCGTATGCTGCCTTGAACTCAGCAAGCACTTCGGCATATGGACGGATTTCCTCTTTGTGATATTCCACGTATTTATTAGGAGAAAGGTCATAATCCTTGGCGGCAATAGCATCTAGAGTGACCACTTTAGCAAAGTCTTCTACATCTTCGTAGTTGATGTAAAGTTCGTAAAGGCGGTCTACATTTTCAGGAGAAAGTATATTCTGTGCACGCTTTACGGTGAGAATCTTTGTTCCATCAATCATCAGTACTCGCGCACTATGTGCAGCTGGTTTCAAGCGTCTTAATATCAAGAAACAGGGAGAAAGACCTGTGCCATAGAATAGTTTATCGCCTAATGTCACAACAGCTTCAATCAAATCGCTCTTTACCAGTTTCTCACGAATGCGGCCTTCTTCATTACCACGGAACAATACGCCTTGAGGCATAACAACCGCCATACGGCCATTGCCGGATGCCATACTTTTCACCATGTGTTGAATCCAGGCATAGTCTCCGCAAGAATCGCTGGGTGTTCCCCAAACATTACGACCATATTTATCGGATGACCATTCTACTGAACCCCATTTCTCAAGAGAGAAGGGCGGGTTAGCTATAACACAATCGAATTTAGCAATCTCTCCATTCTGCAAAATCTTAGGTGAACGAAGTGTGTCACCTTGCATGATATTAAAGTCACTGGCACCATGCAGGAACAAGTTCATCTTTGCAATGGCAGAGTTGACAACGTTCTTCTCCTGGCCGAATATACTTCCACAACAAAGACTTGAATGATTCATGTGCTGTACCGCCTCAATCAGCATACCGCCACTACCACATGCCGGGTCATAGACAGTTTCACCTGGTTTCGGATCGAGAATGCGTACAAGCAAGCTTACGACCGAACGAGGCGTATAGAATTCTCCAGCTTGAGCCTTACTGTCATCTGCAAATTTCTTTAGCAATATCTCATATGCATCACCCATTAAATCAGCCGGGTAATCATTGTTGCCCAATCGGCGGGTAGACAGATGTTCTATCAAATCACGAATCTTGCCATCAGAAAGGTTTTTCTTATCTGTCCATTTCTGTGCGCTGAACATCGACAATACACCATATAATGTATCCGGATTGGCCAACTCTATACCTCGCATTGCTCCAACAATTGCAGCACCAAGATTCTCAGAGCGTTCGCGAATATCACTCCAATGGCAACCATCTGGAATTACAAAACGATGTTGTTCAGGCAAGGATGCATACTCCTCATCGCCACCACTTTCTTCAAGCGCAGTTTGAGTTTCCTCGTCATATACATCAGATATACGCTTAAAATAGAGGATAACCCGTTGGTTGAATTAAAATAAAGCATCTTTAACAAGACCAATTTTACG
>NZ_QTXM01000027.1:0-29822 GCF_003461645.1 Alistipes sp. AF14-19 | reverse complement strand
ACAACCTTTCATTTGTCATTTTACTAACTTTTTAATTCAACCAACGGGTATCTATAATATAGCCCTATAATTGCGCCTAATAATACAAAGAATATTATAGCCAATAATAGTTTTGTTAAGTTCTTCATCTAAAATTCATTTGAGTTACCAACAAAGATAATAAATAATTCTCGATTTATTTTGCAATCATCCTATCTCTAACAATGGTCATGCAGGCCGTTGTCTTGCCGTTTATTTTGGGTGCTGTTTCCTTTATCTCGTATCACTTGGCGAGGTCTGCGGCCTTTGCCGTGTGTCGAATCCCCAAATCGTCGTATATCCGTTGCAGTTCCGTTTTGGCCTTGCTCTTGGGAATGAGTGTCTGTTTAGGAAACACCGTATCTATCATCTTCACGATTTTATACTCGCTCGGCAGTCGCATTTGTTTCGTCAACTCCCGACGGATATTTCCGACATGGTATTTCAATGCCTGCACTTTGGCCGTTCCCAATTCGTCGTATGCCTGCTTCACCAACGGATATTTAACAGCAATTCGGGCGCATAGTTCCTCGTGATTGTCCAGCGAGAAAAACGGACGGGTAGTTTTCAGTCGGCGGTATTCATCGAACAGTTCCTTAAACGTGACCCGTGCGGCGGCGTTGCTCTCTATCTTCTCTATAATCTCGCTGAACGTGTGGCGTGTTATGGTGTAGCCGTTTCGTTGCAATTCGCTCGTAAGGTTTACATAAGTCCTGTAAATATGGCGGCATATCTTGAAATTCACGATGTCCATATTGGCGAGGTTCTTATCCACCACCAAACGGCAATCTTCTATCCTTACATATTGCTCGTTGATATAGGGGATTTTCGACAGCGTTTTGATACGGCTCTTTTCGGGCAGGGCGTTGATGTCTGCGGCGTATTGCTCGGCTTCGGCAAGAACGCTCTTTGTAGATGCGACAAACTCGTCGAGTGTCACCTCACGACTATACTTGGTTGTGGAATAGACATGGATAATTTCGCCCTTGTATTTGGAATCCCGCAGGCGTCCGCAAATCTGTGTGAACAGCGTGGAAATATCCAACAGCGTGTGGGACTTGTTGCCGTCGCTGACGATGAATGCCACGCCGTTCTCATCGTAAAGGTCGCACCCCTCAAAGCAGGTCGAGGTGTAAAAGTTTATCTTCCTCACGGGGGCTGACGGCTGGCCTATGGGATAACCTTTACCTAATTTGCGCTGGTTGACCTCGGCATTGTCCCCGCTGGTCGAGCATACTATCTTCACCTGTTCAGGAGCGAGTTTTGCAAGGTCTATCACTTTTGCTATAAACTCCACGCTGTTGACGAAGATGTGCAGGTTATAGTCCAATCCCTTGTCTAATACCTTGCGGCACTCCTGTACGATGTAGCGGTCGGGTTTGGTAGTTTGCCGCGAGCGGATATTGACCTCGATCAGATGCGGTCAGTTGATTTCACAGATGGGCAGGTGCTTCAACTCCTCTAAAACATACTCCCGTTCGATAGGGGTTGCGGTCATGTAAGTCGCCCTCTCGAATTTGGCGGCTTCTGTCAGCAGGTTTTTAATGGCAGTATGACGGAACGAATAGGAGTTGAACAGGACGTGTCATTCGTCCACCAATAGGAACAGTTCTTTGTAAGGGTCAAGACCTGCGGATTGCAACGCCTTGATGGTTCGCGGCAGGGAATCATAGGTAACGGCAATCTTTAAGGGAGAATGGCTCTTTACATAGTCGATGATGTCCTGCTCGCCGACACCCTCGTAAACGCCCAGCACGGAAATAGCATCCTTGCGGTAAATGGTCTTGTTCTTTACCAATGCCACATAAGGCATGGCGATAAGGGTAGGAATGGAATTGCGGATAGCCAACTCGGTAGCACCGCATCCTGTCTGCTTCTTGTTAAATAAACAGTTGGCGGGAATTTCAGCCATAAAGTCCGAAAGATAGGTTGCGCTTTCGGGCGCGTCGATAGTTGAACTTCGTTCTTCGTTTCCTACACTCGGCATAGCCTGCAAGCAGTCTTTGCCCTCGTTAATCGGAAATGTTCAATTTTGATTTGTATTCATATTTGTAAATGGGTTGTTATTCATAATATCTCTTTATCTGAAATCTTCCATATTTTTTAATCTTGAAACTATACTTATAAAGGGAATATCCGTTTCGTACTCAAAAAATGTGGAAATAGAGTGCAAAGACAAGGACAGCATTATTACTGTCCTTATCCATTTGTAAACCTATTTTCTATGGAAGCAAAAAGAATTTTCCCATCTCGGATTTGCTATTACAAATATAGTAAAAATCTTTAATAAATGCAACTTTAAGAACGGGTATTTGCAGGCAATTTTGCGCAAAAAAGGGGATTTTTCGGGTGGCAATAAAACGCTGAATCAAATATCGTCAGCGCTTATATAAACCCTAAAAACATTGTATTCATCAGTAATATTAGCATGAAAACATAGTTTTCGAGTGTAATATTAGTAAAAATGCAGTGTAGTTGACTGTAACAATTACGGTGAATGACATTGCATCGACCGTTACTTTTACACTCTGTGCAATGTCGAATTTACTAATATTAGTAAATTCCAAAAATTGATTTTAGTAAAAATAGTATTTTTAATTGCATTTTTTCTTGCTTAAATAGACACTATTTTATACTTTTGACGCCCGAAAGTTCTTTGAAAATCATTGCCTTCAACAGCAATATATGGTATCTCGTATCCTGCGCGGGATGAAACAACAAATCAGCAGGTGTTTAAATATCTCCTATAAACAATTTAATGATGAACGGAAAAAATCCCGAATTGACTGTTGAAGCGAAGGTTGCAACCAAGAAAAACGCTGGCAAAGGCCGCACACCTAAATCGCCCGTTTGGAAAGTCCTTGACGATGCACGGAAGAAATTCAATGCACAAATCGTTAAGAGTACGAGTGTCAAACGTGAGTGCATTAAGGCTTGTATCAGCAAGTATTATGCAGACGATTTGCGGTTTTGGCTTGATTTATTGAGCCAAAGCGAAAAATTGCTGCTTGATTCCATGCGTTTTAACAAGGCTTGCGACAACCTCGGACTTGCCCCCAAAACCGTAGCCCAACATATATTGTTCGAGAGCGAAAAGACGGCCAAAAGGGTTTTGACCGAGGGAGTGGAAGCTGTCCTCGGAGAGCGGGTGAAGATGTTCACCGAACCGCTTTATGTGGATGAGAAGAAACTCTATGCCAACAGTAGTTCCAATGTGCAGGAGACGACGAGCGAAGCAAACGCGACGTCTGGTTCGGCGGTAACTGCGGCTTAACATTGCTGGGATTCCGAGACACGTTTAGTCTTGGACGTTCATTGCTTCGTTTCCATGATGGGAACGCAGACGCAAAAAAAACATTTAGAGGGGTGGCAATCCACAAGTGGAGACCGTGGAATTGCGCCCCTCGCTTTTTTGTCTTTATCAAAGTAGATTCTGCATAGCTGCGTCGATTTGGCTGTTCTCGAAACTGTCCAAGTAGATTTGGGTCGTCGATAGGTCGGAGTGTCCCAATGATTCCGAGATTATCGCAATGTTTACTCCCGACCTTTTCAGCACGGTTGCGAACGTATGCCGCGCAACATAGGTAGTCAATGGCATTTCCAATCCTATCTGTTCTCCCAGCGTCTTTAATTCCCGATTGACTTTCCGCAAAGCCTTGTGCGTTCGGTTGAAAATCTGCTGTGCCGTTTTGTGTTCCGAGCGGTCGAGAATCGGGAAGATATAATCTTCCTGTGCATGGTTGGCCTTGCTGTATTTCTCGATAATCTGCATGGCGTTCGGTACAAGTTGAAAGGATAGCAATTTCTGCGTCTTATGGCGGGAGTAGTAAATCCTGCCGTTCACAATATCGCAGTAACGCAGGGTAGCCATATCCGTAAAGTTGATACCTGCCGTGTAGTAGGAGAATAGGAATATGTCCCGTGCAAACTCTGCATAGTTCGTCCTGTAATTAGGGGCTATCTCCAATGCAACGAGTTTCTGTATATCCTCTTTCGTGATGGCTCGCTTCCTCGTCCGTGTCCATAGGCTACCGACCTTGTATTTGGTGAATGGGGTAGTTTTTGGCACGAATAAACCCTCGGCGAGAGCCTTGTTATAGGCGGCTTTAAAGATTGCGTATTTGGTGGCAATGCTGTTGTTGGTGTTGCCCTCTTTGCGCAGGAACAGTTCAAAGTCGTGAAGATAGGCAAGGTCTATTTCGTTAAATCGGATATTCAGCGACCTAAACTGCGACAGACGGGATAACAATGAGCGGTGTTTGGATGCCGAGCCGTATTTGCCGAGTATTTCCAACCGTTCGATAGTCTGTTTCAGATATTCGCCGACCGTGCAGTTTATTTTCCGCCCGTTTGTTTCCAAAAGATTGTCGAGCGTAACTTCTACCTCCAATGCTTCAAGACGCTTGATTTTGCGGCGATACTCGTTTAGTTTGGTGTCGATTCGGTATTGTAATTCTTGCATTTCGGGGTTGTTTCCCTTAATGCGCTGATTTTCAAAGTCCCAATCGCTTATATGAATCGTGATGCCTGTGCTTGCATAGCGAATTTTACGATTTAGGGTAAACCGAATGTGTATCGGTGCGGTATTGTTTGATTTGATTTTGTCTTTGCGGAATATTACATTCGTGTTGATAGTCATTTGTTTACGCTTGTTGCGCAGAAGATATGACTTTCTGTTTACCCTTCGAGAAACGGGGTAAACAAAAGGGTAAACATTTCCCCTTAAATGTCCCTTTTCCACCCTCGAATTGCCATATAGTAGGGCAATCACCAAAAAGACAAAAGACCGATAATCATTGATTATCAGTCTTTTGCCTTGTACCCCCTCAGGGGCTCGAACCCTGGACCCCAACATTAAGAGTGTCGTGCTCTACCAACTGAGCTAAAGAGGCATCAATCATTATCTGATTGCGAGTGCAAAGGTAGCTATAATTTTTATATCTCCAAAAAATTTGCCGGAAAAATTTTGAAAAATTTCTGCTTTTCCGGCCTCCGGGGTTATTCCAGCGCCAGTTTGTCGCTGTCCCACTCGCCGCCGGCGTCCGGGTAGATGAAAGGCCGCGAATCGCCGAAACGCTTCATATTCAAATAACTTTCATAGAGGTTGATGCCGTTCGCCGACTGTGTGGCCAGCGCGAAGGCCACCACCGACGGATGGCGCTTCGTGGTGTGGTAACTGTTCTCCGTGCGTTCGAGGTATGCCGGCTGCCATTCGGGGTCGTTGGACGGATTCCCGCCCTTGCGGCGCGACTCCCCGCTGCGGCGGGTGTCGATCGGCGCCTGCGCAATCACGTAGAGGCCCTGCACGTCGCAAAAGTTCAGCAGCGATTCGGGCACAGGCCCCGGCAGCAGTTTTAGCGTGTTGAATCCCTGCTCGCGCAGCGCCGCGATTTCGTTTTCGGTGATCGCCGCGGGGACTTCGCGTACGCGTAGCGTCACGGGGCGTGCGTTCAGCGACATCCGCCCGTCCTGCATCTCCACCGAGCGGAAGCCGAGGCGGAGTTCCAGATATTCGACGTAGCGGCCTTCGTGCTGGGTTTTGAGCCGCAGCGTGTACTGCGTGGGGAGTTCGGCGCTCCACAGCAAGTTGGCGGGAATACGGGCCAGGAACCGCAGCGTGTCTTCGCGGCGCATGTCGAGGGTGACGTCTTTCTGTCCCGCTGCGGCATTTTCGCCCGTCGGCGTGAGCAGCTGGTAGTGGATGCGCGAGGTGCGCGGGTTGAGGGCCTCGCTTTTCACCGCGACGGCGATCTCCGCCGTGGCGTTGCCGTCTTCGCCCATGCGGGTTCTGGTCACGACGTCACGCACGCGCAGCGTGGGCTGGCTCATCAGCCAGGCTCCGCCGATGGAGGGCGCCGGAGCCTCTTTCCAGCTTTCGAGCGGTGTGACGGACGACGGCTGCGCGAGGATGACCTCGAGCATGTTGCGGCCCTCTTTGGCCTGTTTGGTGATGTTGATTTCCGCCGGGTTGTTGCCGTCGGCGTTGCAGGCCACGGGAAGGCCGTTCACGCGCACTTCGTAGTTGCCCGACGCCCATCCCAGGTGGAACAGCACCTGCCGGTTGGCCCATGCGAACGGCACGGTGAACGGTGTCGAGAAAACGTTGTCCTTGAGGTTCCATTCCGTCAGACGCGTGAAGTAGCGGTTGTCGCCGCCGTCGGCCGCCGTGGCCGCTTCGGCCGAAGGATAGGCGAGTATCTCGCCGCGCGGCAATTCGCGTCCGTAAGTCGGTGTGTACTCCTGCGCGCAAAGTCCGCAGAGGGAAAAAAGCGCTATGGTCGAAAGGATAGTCCGCATAAGTTCGTATATTTGTCCTCCGTAAAGATACAGAAATTTTTCGATACTGCGATGTCCAGGCTGCCCAAACTCAATTTTCCTGCCATCCGGCTGCGTGCGCGCCGCCGCGGTGACGGCGTGGAGGTCTGGGATTCCCTGCGAGGCATTTATCTCGTGCTGACGCCCGAGGAGTGGGTCCGCCAGCATCTGATCGCTTACCTGACGGCGTATTGCGGCGTGCAGCCCAAACGCATCGTCCAGGAGTATGCCGTGGCGCTCAACGGCCAGCCCCAGCGGGCCGACGTGGTGGTCGTGGGCGACCGGGCCGAGCCGCTGCTCCTGGCCGAGTGCAAGGCCCCGTGCATCCCGATCAACGGCCGGACGCTCGCGCAGGCCGTGCGCTACAATTCGGTGCTGGGGGCGCGCTACGTCATTCTGACCAACGGCCTGCGGCATTACTGCTGCGAATGCCGCGACGGGGAGTATGTCCAGCTCGGCGGCTTCCCGGATCTTTCCGGTGATTGACCGTCCGTTTTCCCCGGCCGTTTCCCCCCCCCAGCCGTTTCCCCAGCCGTTTCCCCAGCCGTTTCCCCGTCCGTTTTCCCTGTACTCGGCGGTCCTGATCTCCGCCCGGCCGGATCGCTACAAATTTCGGAAATTCTTGTCGATATATCCCTGGAAGGCTTCCTTGTAATTCTCGCCGATCGGTACGTACTCCGTGTCGTTGAGGAAGATGCGCCCTTTGACGTAGGCCTTGATCGTGCGCAGGTTGACGATGTACGAACGGTGCACGCGCATGAACGACTCCGAAGGAAGCGCCGTCTCCATGTTCTTGAGCCGGAACAGCGTGGTGATGGTCGTTCCGTCGGCGAGGTGCATGCGCACGTATTCGCCTTCGCTTTCGAGATAGACGATGTCGCTGATCTTCACCAGCGAAACCTTGTAATCGGCCTTCACCGAGATATACTCCTTGTCTTTGGGCAGCGCCTCGGATTCTCCCTCCTGTGGCGGCCGTTGGTTGTGGCGTAGCTCGTAGAGCGAATTGGCCTTGGCCGCCGAACGGCTGAAATCGGCGAAGCTGAACGGTTTGAGCAGGTAGTCCACCGCGTCGAGCTTGAATCCCTCGACGGCGTACTCCGAATAGGCCGTGGTGAAAATCACCATCGGGCGGTCGATCAGCGCGCGGACGAAATCCACGCCGTTGAGGTCGGGCATGTTGATGTCGACGAAAATCAGGTCCACCTTCTCTCCCGCGAGCATCTGCTGCGCTTCCAGGGCGTTGTTGTATTTTGCGACGAGGTCCAGATAGGGAATTTTCGAGATGTAGCTTGTCAGCTGACGCAGAGCCAGCGGCTCGTCGTCGATGGCGATACATTTAAGCATTGAGCGTCGGGATTACGAGTTTTACGGTATAGGTCTTCTCCTCCTCGCGGATTTCCAGCGAGTAGTTCTTCGCGCCGTAGATCAGTTCGAGGCGTTTGCGGACGTTCTCCAGTCCGATTCCCGCGGGGTGTTTGCTGCTTTGGGCGGCGTGGCGGCTGTTGGTGAGCGTGCTGGTCACCTGCCCGTCGGCGTATTCGATCTTCAGGCGGATGAACGACGGATGGTTGTAGCTTACGCCGTGTTTGAAGGCGTTTTCGACGAAGACGATCAGCAGCAGCGGCGGGATAGACAGTTGTTCGGGCAGGTTGCCGGGCGACTCCACGCTGATATTCACGGCGTCGGTGTAACGAATGCGCATCAGTTCGATGTAGTTTTTCAGGAACTGGATGTCGCGGTTGAGCGAAATGATCTCGCGCCCCGACTCGTAGAGCACGTAACGCATCATCTTCGAAAGCTCGATCACGGCGTTCTTGGCCGACTCGGTGTCGATGTCGATCAGCGCGTGGATGTTGTTGAGCGTGTTCATAAAGAAGTGCGGGTTGATCTGGTATTTCAGGTAATCCATTTCGGCCTGCAGGTTCTGGCGCTTGAGCGCCTCCATCTGCTGTTCGTCGCGCATCGACTGGTATATCAGCTTGATACCCGTGTTGGCTCCGGTCATAAAGAATCCCAGCACCACGTTCCAGTACATCTCCAGATTGGAGAACGACGCTTTGCGGTAGGCGTCGAGCGCTTCGGGATCGTTTTGTTTGAGGAGGTGGTCCGTGAGGTGGTCCTCGTAGATCTGCACCAGCCAGAAGACGCTGATGATCAGCGCCAGGTTGCTCGCGAGGTATTTCCCGTATTTTCGCCGGAGCATGTAGCGCGGGGCGATGATGGCATTGTGGATGAGAAAGATGATCAGATAGGGGGCGATATACCTCCAGGCAGTCAGCACGTTTTCCAGGTTGACGTGCATTTCGGACATCATCTGCGAGTTGAGGACCGGGACCAGGATGATGGCCGTCCAGACCATCACGTAGAGCAGGTTTTCACCGATAGCTTGTTTTTTCTGGATTTTCATGCTTCAAATATAGTGAAAGTCGCGGGCAAAGCCAAACTTGTTTGAGCTTTGCCGCGACGCATCGAGCTTTGCCCGCAATGCGCCGATTCAAAAAACACCCGGCTCTTCGGAAGCCGGGTGTGAAAGAAAGCAGGTAACCGTACTAATTAGTGACGCCTCATTGTTAGAATGGATTCAGTGACTATGAAGAATTTTGGGATAGAGAATCCAATTGGTTACCTGCCTGTGCCTTATTTGTTCAACAGCGAGGGTTCGTATAGATAGCGTTTGATGCTTCGTTTCGGGGTTTTTTCGAACTCGTTGGGGTAGAGTGCGATGCCCGAGATCCGCTCGTAGGCGGCCAGCTGCGCGTTGAGTTCCTGAAGGTTGTTCTGCATGATCTGCGGCAGGTCGGCCTTGTCCACGCCCTCGGCCTCGGCCTGTTCGTAGTCGGGGACCACGAGGGCCTTGATCTTGCCGTTTCCGGCGTCGAGCACCAGCGATTCGAGCACGAGGTACATGTTGTTGAGCTTGTCCTCGATCTCCTCGGGATAGATGTTCTGGCCGTTGCCCGAGAGGATCATGGTTTTCGAACGGCCGCGGATGTAGAGCGTGCCGTCGGGGTCCATCGTGGCCATGTCGCCCGTATGGAGCCATCCCTCCTCGTCGAGGACCTTGTGGGTGTCCTTGTCGTTTTTGTAGTATCCCTTCATAACGTGCTCGCCGCGGACGAGGATTTCGCCGGCCACGCGCTGCGGGTCTTCCGAGTCGATCCTCACTTCGAGCAGCCCTTTCAGGAACCGGCCGCACGAACCGGCCTTGAACTCGTTGTCGGGGGTGAAACTGATCAGCGGGGCGCATTCGGTCATGCCGTAGCCGATCGTGATCGGGAACTTGATCTTCATCAGGAACGATTCGGTCTCCTGGTTCATCGGCGCGCCGCCGACGATGAAGATTCCGACGTTGCCGCCGAAGGCGTCCATCAGTTTCTTGCGGATCACCGAGTAGATGGCCGAATTGAGCAGCGGAATCTTCATGGCGATCGACATGGGGCCTTTCTCCAGCATCGGGAGCACCTGCTTGCGGTAGACTTTTTCGAGGATCATCGGCACGCAGCAGATGATCGTGGGTTTCACGACGGCCATCGCTTCCAGCAGGATTTTCGCCGCCGGAATCTTGCCCAGCAGGGTGATGTGTCCGCCGACGGCCAGCGGCGCGAGGAAGTCGAACGCGCAGCCGTAAGCGTGGGCCAGCGGCAGGAACGACAGCGTGCGGCCTCCTTTCTGGAAGTACCGCTGTCCGGTCTGGGTGTTGATTGTCGTTGCGGCGAACATCACGTTGCTCGTGAGGTTGTTCACCGTGAGCATCACGCCCTTCGAGTAGCCGGTCGTTCCCGAGGTGTAGTTGAGCAGGACGACCTGGTCGTTGGGGATTTCGGGATATTTGATGTCGTTGACGCTGAATCCGCGCGGATACTTGGTGCGGTAGTTCTTCACGATGTCGCGCTGGAACTTGGTGAGCGACTTGCCGTCGCGCTCGTAGATCGCGTGGAAGTCCGTGAGCGAGAATACGGCTTCGATCTGCTTGATCTGGTCCTCCTCGATCACGTCCCAGAAGTTGTCGCCCAGGAACAGCAGGCGGCTTTCCGAGTGGTTGATGATATGGATGATGTCCGCAGGGGTGAAATCCTGAAGGATCGGCACGATCACTGCTCCGTAGGTGATGGTTCCCATGTAGGTGATGCACCAGCGTGGGTTGTTGCGGCCGATGAGTGCGATTTTGTCGCCTTGCTTGATCCCGGCTTTCTTGAAAAGCAGGTGGATTTTCGCAATCTCCTTGGCCATTTCATAGTACGAAAAGGTCTCGCCCTTGAAATAGTCGGTCAGCGCCGACATCTCCCGATTTTCCCGAAAACTCGTTTCGTATATTTTCAGCAGGTTTTCCTGTAACATGACGCTTGCTTTAGGTCTTTATTGCGGCGCAAAGATAACGTAAAAATTTATTTTGCCGTATGCCGGCCGCAGGATTTATCCTTTTATGCGGATAATTTCGTCGAAAAGTCCGGAGCCGGTTATTCCCGATCGTGCTCTTTGCCGCTCTTTTTCCGCTCCTCGTCGTCGAGTTTCACGCGCCGCGGCTTCCAGATGAAGGTCTTCGACTCGGTTCCCGCCTTCAGCCGTTCGATGTTCTTGCGGTGGGTGTAGATCAGCAGGATGGCGATCACGAACGAGAACACCACGAAGGCCGTCGATCCGTTGACTTTGGGCGATATGAGGGTGAAGACGGGGAAGCAGCATCCGGCGACCATCGAGGCCAGCGACACGTAGTGCGAGACCATCAGCATCACCAGCCACACGCCGAAGCACAGCAGCGCCACGGGGGGATAGATGCCCGTCACGGCGCCCACGAGCGTCGCGACGCCCTTTCCGCCGCGGAATCCGGCGAAAATCGGGAAGATATGGCCCAGCACGGCGGCGAACACGGCGACGATCTTGAGGTTTATCAGGTCGTTCTGTCCGATCAGGTCGTCGTACTGCATCAGTTCGATGATCGTCACGGCCACGAATCCTTTCAGGAAATCGAGCGCGAAGACCGGCAGGGCGGCCCGCCGGCCCAGCACGCGGAGCATGTTGGTCGTTCCGGCGTTCTTCGAGCCGTGCTCGCGGATGTCGATGCCGTAATATTTCTTGCCGATCCATACGGCGCTTGGAATCGAACCGAGCAGATAGGCGATGATAATCATGGTGGTAGCCGTATATATCGTCAGAATCATCTTTTTCGCGTGTTAACTTGTTCATGCAAATATAGTCAAAAAATCCGTATGTGGAAGCCGGGGGCGAAAAAACCGCCGCCGTATCCCGCATTTCCGGAGAATTTAGTATCTTTGCATTCTAAATGAATTAATGTATGAACACAAAGGCTTTGCTCGAACCGATGGGCTCGTGGGCGTGGTGGCGCTCGTGGTTTCTGATTTTCCTCGGCTGCTCGGTCATGGGCGCGGGGTTCGTGCTCTTCGTCAATCCCTACAAGTTCGTGCCGGGCGGGGTCTACGGCATGGGTATCGTGCTGCATAACATCTTCCCTTCGGTCCAGGTCGGTACGTTCGGTTACATGTTCGACATTCCGCTGATGCTGATCTCCATGCTGGTCTTCGGCGGCGGTTTCGGCACGCGCACGGTGCTGGCGGCGCTCTATACGCCGGGCTTTATGAACGTGCTCACGCGGCTGGTCTACCCGAATCCCGAGGCGGTCGAGTCGCTGGACCCTTCGCTGCTGCTGGGCGGGCGGTTGGACCTCTCGAACGATCTGCTGCTGACGTGCGTCATCGGCGCCGTGGTGATCGGCATCGGGCAGGGTATCGTCGTGCGGCAGCAGGCGACCACGGGGGGCACGGACATCGTGGGCATGCTGTTGCAGAAGTTCGCCGGGATCAAGTTCTCGACGGGCATCCTGCTGGCCGACGGGTTCGTCGTGCTGTCGGGACTGGCCGTGATCGGCTTCGGAATCGGCACGGACGAGGCGGCAGCGAACGGCTGGATGCTGACGCTCTATTCGCTCATCACGATCTACATCTCATCGCGTGTGATCGCCTACCTGCTCGACGGCGCGTCGTACGACAAGCTGCTGTTCATCATCAGCGACCACCACGAGGAGCTGAAACGGTTCATCATCGACGATCTCGACCGCAGCGCCACCTACATCAAGTCGAAGGGCATGTACACCGATTCGCTGCGCGACATGATCTTTCTGGTGGTGAGCCGCAAGGAGGTGCGCCTCGTGCAGCACAAGATCAAGGAGATCGACCCGAAGGCATTCGTCGTGGTGACGGATGCCTACGAAACCTTCGGGGAGGGCTTCAAGCAGTTCCCCGAGAAAAACGAGATACAGGCGGAATAGGCTCCGCCAATTAAGAATTAAAAATTAAGAATTGAAAATTGGGATTTAACGTCAATACATTACGGCCTTTGGAGGGCGCCGGACGCAAACTTTTCATCGAGACCTACGGCTGCCAGATGAACGTCGGCGACACGGAGATCGTCGTTTCGCTCATGCAGCGCGAAGGCTATGTCTATACGGACCGCATCGGCGAGGCCGATGTCATCCTGATCAACACCTGCTCGATCCGCGACAACGCCGAGCAGCGCATCTGGGGCCGTCTGGCCGAGATGAAACGCTACCGGCGCGCGAATCCGGGTCTTGTCGTGGGCGTCATCGGCTGCATGGCCGAACGCCTGCGCGAGAAGCTGGTCGAGGGACCTGCGGGCGTCGATGTCGTGGCCGGGCCGGACGCCTACCGCGACCTGCCGCGCCTGGTGCGCGAGGCCGAGGCGGGCGGCAAGGGTGTCAACGTGCTGCTTTCGACCGAGGAGACCTATGCCGAAATCGCCCCCGTGCGCCTCGACCGCAACGGCGTGAGCGCCTTCGTGGCGATCATGCGGGGGTGCGACAACTTCTGTTCCTACTGCGTGGTCCCCTACACCCGGGGCCGCGAGCGGAGCCGCGATGCGGAGACCATCGTCGCCGAGGCGCGCAGTTTGTTCGAAAACGGCTACCGCGAGGTGACGCTGCTGGGGCAGAACGTCAATTCCTACCGTACGGGCGACGTCGATTTCCCGGAGCTGGTGCGCCGCGTGGCGTCGGTCTCGCCGCTGCTGCGCGTGCGGTTCGCCACCTCGCATCCCAAGGATATGAGCGACGGCCTACTGGAGGTCATGGCCTCGATGCCCAACGTCTGCCGGGCGATTCACCTGCCGGCCCAGTCGGGCGCCACGTCGATGCTCGGCCGCATGAACCGCAAATATACGCGCGAATGGTATCTCGACCGCATCGCTGCCATCCGCCGCTATCTGCCCGACTGTGCGATCACCACCGACCTGATCGCGGGCTTCTCGGGCGAGACGGAGGAGGAGCACCTGCAAACCCTGTCGCTGATGCGCGAGGTGGGCTATGATTTCGCCTACATGTTCAAGTATTCGGAGCGTCCGGGCACTTTTGCCGAAAAGCACCTGGGGGACGACGTTCCCGAGGAGGTGAAGTCGCGCCGGCTGTCCGAAATCATCGCCCTGCAAAACGAGCTGGGCCATGCGAGCAACCTGCGCGATGTGGGCCGGGAGTTCGAAGTGCTGGTCGAGGGCGAGTCGAAGCGCGACAGGAACCAGCTGTCGGGGCGCACTTCGCAGAACAAGGTGGTGGTTTTCGACCGCGGGTATCATCGGGTCGGCGACTATGTGAGGGTTCGCATCACGGGCTGCACGCCGGCCACGCTATTCGGAGATGTCATTTCCGGACCGTGCAATTAAAAGTGAAAAATTAAGAATTAAAAATTTCTGTTTTATGCGTTTCGATGAACTCGACCTGGAGGATGAAATCCTCGACGGTCTTGAGGATATGAATTTCCACGAGATGACTCCCGTGCAGGAGCACACGATTCCGGTGATTCTGGAGGGCCGCGACATTATCGGCTGCGCCCAGACCGGTACGGGAAAGACCGCGGCCTATACGCTGCCGCTGCTGAACAAACTGCTCATCGAGGGCAACCCCGACAATGTGGTGAAATCGCTGATCATCGTGCCGACGCGCGAGCTGGCGCAGCAGATCGACCAGCAGTTCCAGGGCTTCTCCTATTATGCGCCCCTCTCGACGACGGTGGTCTACGGCGGTGGCGACGGCAAGGGCTGGGACATCCAGAAAAACGGCATGCTGAACGGCGCCGACGTGGTGATCGCCACTCCGGGCCGCATGATCGCCCACCTGCAAAACAGCGGCGTCGATCTTTCGCACGTCGAATACTTGATTCTCGACGAGGCCGACCGCATGCTCGACATGGGTTTCTCGGACGACATTATGAAGATCATCTCCTACATGCCCGCCGAACGGCAGACGATCATGTTTTCGGCGACGCTGCCCCCGAAGATCCGCGAACTGGCCAAGACCATTCTGCGCAATCCCGCCGAGGTCAACATCGCCATTTCGAAACCCAACGAAGCCATCGACCAGTCGGCCTACATCTGCTACGAGCGTCAGAAACTGGGCATCATCCGCGAGCTGTTCGCCGAGCCGACCGACTCGAAGACGATCATCTTCTCGTCGTCGAAACTCAAGGTCAAGGAGCTGGCCCATACACTCAAGCGCATGGGACTCGACGTTGCGGCCATGCACTCCGACCTGGAGCAGGCGCAGCGCGAGGAGGTGATGCTCAACTTTAAGAACAACAAGGTGAAAATCCTCGTCGCCACGGACATCGTCGCGCGCGGTATCGACATCGAGGACATCGGCCTGGTGCTCAACTACGACGTGCCGCACGACCCCGAGGACTACATCCACCGCATCGGCCGTACGGCCCGCGCGGCGGCTTCGGGCGCCGCCATGACGTTCGTCAGCGAGGAGGAGCAGGGCAAGTTCCACCAGATCGAGAAATTCATCGAGCGGGACATCCGCAAGGCCGAACTGCCCGAGAGCGTGGGCGAAGGCCCGAAATACGCTCCCGACGAGAACCGCGGCCGCTTCGGCCGGGGGCGCGGGGGTCGCAGCGGGGGAGGGCGTTCCGGCTCGGGCCGCGGACGCGGCGGACGCGGCGACCGTTCGGGTCGTAACGACCGGGACCGCCGCAGCGAACGCCCGGCGGCTGCGACTGCGGCTGCGGAACCTGCCGCGGCACAACCCGCTTCGCCGGACAGCGACCACGCTTCGGGCCGTGGCGAAGGCAACCGCGGGACCCGCGACCGCCGCCGTCACCGCGGAGGCCGCAATCGGGGCCGCGGCAACAAGCCGCAGGGCGGCGAACCGACGCCGCAGGCATAAATACCAAAAATTCCCGTCGAACCAACGACGGGAATTTTTGTTTACCTCCGTTTTACCGGGCGTGATCACATACTCTAATGTACCGCCGTCCGGAGCGTATGCCATCTCCCTCCCTGAAGGAGGGCTGGGGTGGGGTCGGATTTATCTTTTATCCCATGCGGGATGCGCGGGGTCTTCGGCCGTCAGGGCTTCGGCGAGGCTGATGCCCAGCGCCCGGGCCACGCCTTCGCCGTACGACGGATCGGCGTTGTAGCAGTTGCGCACGTGCCGCTGCTTGATGAACAGTTCCGAATCGCCCATGGCGCGCGCCGTGTTTTCGCATGTCGCCTGCTGATCTGCGGGCGTCATCAGCCGCCACAGCTTGCCCGGCTGCGTGTAATAATCGTCGTCGAATTCGCGCTCGTCGTAGTTGTAGACCGCGCCGTCGACGGCCAGGGGCGGCTCCTTGAGGGCCGGCGTGTCCTGCCATTCGCCGTAGCTGTTCGGCTCGTAGGGCGTCGTCGCGCCGTAATTGTCGTCGGTGCGCATCTGCCCGTCGCGGTGGTAGGCGTGGAACGGACAGCGGGGCTTGTTCACCGGAATCAGGTTGTGATTCACGCCCAGGCGGTAACGCTGCGCATCGCCGTAGGAGAAGAGGCGTCCTTGCAGCATCTTGTCTGGCGAGAAGCCGATGCCCTCGACAATGTTCATCGGGTTGAAGGCGGCCTGCTCGACTTCGGCGTAGAAGTTTTCCGGATTGCGGTTGAGTTCCAGAATGCCCACGTCGTGCAGCGGAAAATCGCCGTGATACCACACCTTCGTCAGGTCGAACGGATTGATTTTATAGGTCCGGGCCTGCTCCTCGGTCATCAGCTGCACCTGCATCAGCCAGCGCGGATAGTCGCCGCGTTCGATGGCTTCGAACAGGTCGCGCTGGTTCGATTCGCGGTCCTTGGCGATGATGGCCTCAGCCTCCGCGTCGGTCAGGTTCCTGATCCCCTGCTCAGTGCGGAGGTGGAACTTGACCCACGTGCGTCGGTTGTCTTTGTCGTAGAGGCTGTACGTGTGGCTTCCGAATCCGTGCATGTGGCGGAAGGAGGCCGGAATGCCGCGCGGCGACATCGTGATGGTCACCTGATGCAGCGCCTCGGGCAGCAGCGTCCAGAAGTCCCAGTTGCTGTTCGGGCTGCGCAGTCCGGTGCGCGGGTCGCGCTTGATGGCGTGGTTCAGGTCGGGAAACTTCAGCGGATCGCGCAGGAAGAAGACCGGGGTGTTGTTGCCCACGAGGTCCCAGTTGCCGGCGTCGGTGTAGAACTTGATGGCGAAGCCGCGGATGTCGCGTTCGGCATCCGCCGCGCCGCGTTCTCCGGCCACGGTCGAGAAGCGCACGAAGCACGGGGTCTGCTTGCCCACCTCGGCGAAGATCGACGCCCGGGTGTATTTCGTGATGTCGTGCATCACGGTGAAGGTTCCGAAGGCTCCCGATCCTTTGGCGTGCATGCGCCGTTCGGGGATGACTTCGCGGTCGAAGTGGGCGAGTTTTTCGAGGAACCACGGGTCCTGCAAGGTTACGGGGCCGCGTTTCCCGGCTGTCTGAATGTTCTGGTTGTCGGCGATGGGCCGGCCGTTTTCGGCTGTCAGTTTCTTTTTGTCCATATGGCTTTTGTTTTTGGTTGTGACGGATTCCCTGCTTGTAAATGTATGATATAATTCTGTGAATAACAAGCGGATAATATTGATAGTGCCATAACTTAAACCTATAATGGCCAAAATCGTGCCCGGACGGAACGGCGTGCGGACTGAAAATTTCCGGCCGAATGTGCGGATATTTCGGTCCGGGGCGTTATCTTTGAGAAACGGAACGGCGGTTCCAGGAATCGGGACCGTTCGCTGAAACAGTTTAGCCTGCAATGATTGATTTGAATTTCAGCCGTGAGTTTTTTGCGGCCATGCTGGTCACGGAGGTGGAGAAGGTCGGGTTCGCCGTCCTGATCCGGACATTTCCCGATGCAATGGAATTGCAGCACCCCGCTGTCCTGATCCGGGGTATCCGGGAGTTTGCTTTTGATATTGCCGAAGGCTGCTTCGTCCGCCTCGGGGCGCGTTGCGACGGGAAGATAGAGGCCCTGCGGTCCGGAATCAGCAAGTCCGGGGACGAAATCCGGTTCACGGCGGTGGATTACGTGTACCGGGAGTCCGAGTTTCGGAAAAAATATGTGGACCGGGTCGTCAATCCTTTTTTGACGTAAAGTCGGTCGACGGCCCTGCGGAAAGCATATGTGAGGGGACGGCGTCCTTTCAAGGAGGGGTTTGGGGTGGTTGTCAGTACAGGATTTTTCGGGATTTTCAGCCGCTTGGGCTGCAATTCCGTCCGGAAACCTACTTCTGTCGGAAGTAAATCTGCATCGGAAGTCCCGTAATGAAAGCCCCTCCTTTCAAGGAGGGGTTTGGGGTGGTTGTCAGCACGGGATTTTTCGAGGTTGGCCGCCGCTTGGGCTGCAATCCCGTCCGGGAACCTACTTCTGCCGGAAGAAAATCTGCATCGGAAGTCCCGTAATGAAAGCCCCTCCTTTCAAGGAGGGGTTTGGGGAGGTTGTCAGCACGGGATTTTTCGGGATTTTCAGCCGCTTGGGCTGCAATTCCGTCCGGAGACCTACTTCTGCCGGAAGTAAATCTGCACCGGGACTCCCGAAAAATCCCAGTGGTCGCGCATGTTGTTTTCGAGGAAGCGGCGGTAAGGCTCCTTGATGTACTGCGGCAGGTTGACGAAGAACGCGAACTGCGGCGTCGGCGTCGGAAGCTGGGTCACATACTTGATTTTGATATACTTGCCCTTGGTTGCGGGGGGCGGGTAGTTCTCGATCAGCGGCAGCATGTAGTCGTTGAGCTCCGAGGTCGGGATGCGGCGTTTGCGCGACTGGTAGACGCGGATGGCGGTTTGCAGCACGTCGAAGATGCGCTGTTTGTTCAGCACCGAGGTGAAGATGATCGGAATGTCGTTGAACGGAGCGAGTTTCTTTCGGAGGAACTCGGTCCACTCCTTCATCGTGTTGCTGTCCTTCTCGATCAGGTCCCATTTGTTGACCACGATCACGCATCCCTTGCGGTTGCGGACGATCAGGTTGTGGATGTTCAGGTCCTGCGATTCGAGTCCCTGCCGGGCGTCGATCATCAGGATGCAGACGTCCGAATTTTCGATGGCGCGTATCGAGCGCATCACCGAGTAGAATTCGAGGTCCTCCATCGTCTTGCCCTTCTTGCGCATGCCGGCCGTGTCGACGAGGTAGAAATCCATGCCGAATTTGTTGTAGCGGGTGTGGATCGAGTCGCGGGTGGTCCCGGCGATGGAGGTCACGATGTTGCGCTCCTCGCCCAGCAGGGCGTTCGTGAGCGACGACTTGCCGACGTTGGGACGCCCCACGATGGTGATGTGGGGCAGGTCTTCGTCCTCCTCGGAGGCCGTTTCCACGGGCAGTGCGTCCAGAATGGCGTCCATCAGGTCGCCCGTGCCGCTTCCCGACATCGACGAGATGCAGTAGGGATCGCCCAGTCCCAGGGCGTAGAACTCGTGCGAGGAGTAGATCTGGTCGTTGTTGTCGACCTTGTTGCAGACGAGGATCACCTTCTTCGAGGTGCGGCGCAGGATGTCGGCCATCAGCATGTCGAGGTCGGTGATGCCGGTGCGTACCTCCACGAGGAAGAGGATCACGTCGGCCTCGTCGATGGCCAGCAGGACCTGACGGCGGATTTCGTCTTCGAAAATATCCTCCGAATTGACGGTGTACCCGCCCGTGTCGATGATGGAAAACTCCTTGCCGTTCCAGTCGGTCTTGCCGTAATGGCGGTCGCGGGTGGTTCCGGCCGTCGCGTCGACGATGGCCTTCCGTTCGCCCACGAGGCGGTTGAAGAGGGTGCTTTTGCCGACGTTCGGACGGCCCACGATTGCTACAAGGCTCATATCTTATCTTTTTCTTATTCTGCTGTTTGCTCCGTTTTACAACTCCGACCGCTGTAGTCGCGGCCTATGGCCGCGTTTACAAATTGGACCCACCCTAAATCCCGGCCTTGGCGGGGACTTGTCGCATCGCGACCGGGATTCTGACCGGAATGCCGCTACCATGAATCACTTGCAAAGATAGCGCAAATCCGCGAAGGGAAAAACTTTTTCGGGTATTTTGTACTTCCGAACCGTCAGATATAGCGGCTTTCGGTGTCGCCCGCCTGCACGGGATAGAGCAGTACGGAGCTGTATCCGGAGAAGAAATGTTCGAGGTAGGCCGGGATACGGCTCATCACGGGGTTGTACGAGACGCGGTCGCGGCGGCTCATCACGAACCAGAGGCAGTCGTCGGCGCGGATGTCGTGTTCGAGCGACGGCAGGTCGTCCCATTGCGCGAAGGGCACGAAGTCGATGTTGGCCGGGTGCTTGCGGCCTTTGGGGCGGAGGTATTCCAGCGTGGCCTCCGGGGCGAACACGATGATTCTGGCCCCCGAGTTTTCGGCCAGGCGGCGGATGCGGCGCTGCCACATCTGGAATCCCGCCTCCTGCTCGGCCTTTTCGGGTACGACGATCAGGTGGCGCTTGATGGTGTTCAGCGGCTGCACGGGGTTGTAGATGAAGGTCGTGACGTTGCTCTGTGCCAGCACGTCGGCGGCCATTTTGCCGATGCCGGGACCCGACGCCCCGGGGATGCCCGTCAGTCCCGGCACGGCCGGGGAGGCGTGGTGCATGCCCATCACGATGTCGGTGATGTTCCGTTCGCGGACGACGCTGACGATGGCGTTCGAGATGTTCACGTCGTAACGCATCAGCTCCTGGAGGTAGATGTCGCCTGCCGCGGCCGCCGTCGCCGCCGCGTCGAGGATCTTCTGGGCGCGTTTCTCGACGTTCGGGTCCTCCACCTTGTTGTCGATGGCGTGCAGGGCGTATAGTCCGTTCGGCTCCTTGGCGCGCTTGAGCATCGAACTCAACCATACCAGTTCGTCGGCCGTGCGTTCGTCGGCCACGGGGATCAGGATGTGGTCCTCCTGCCGCGGCTGCCTGTCTCCGGTGTCCTGGGCACTGCGCATGGCGATGTTGTGGGCGCCGCGCTGCGTGGCGAAGGTCGACACGGTGCAGGTGGCCAGAATCATCAGGATCGTGCCGTTGAGCACGCTCTCGCTCAAGAGGCGGATCGGCTCGCCGTCGGGCGTGTGGCCCAGGATGATGTTGTAGCCGACCATCACGGCGGCCAACGTCGCGGCCACGTGGGCCGAGCTTAAGCCGAAGATGACGGTCCGCTGGTCGGGCGAGAGTCGGAAGGTCTTCTGCGTGAACCATGCGGCGACGAATTTCGCCGCCGTGATCAGCACGATCATAATGGCCGCCACTTCGAGGCTCTCCCAGTCGCGGAAGAAGGCGCGGTAGTCGATCAGCATGCCCACGCCGATCAGGAAGAAGGGGATGAAGATGGCGTTGCCGACGAACTCGATGCGGTTCATCAGCGGCGAGGTGCGGGGGATCAGGCGGTTGAGCGCGAGTCCCGAGAGGAACGCGCCGATGATCGGTTCCAGCCCGGCCATGTGGGCGAGGTAGGCCCCGAGGAAGACCATCGCCAGTACGAAAATGTATTGCGAGACGTTGTCGCTGACCTGCTTGAAGAACCAGTGGGCCAGCAGCGGGAAGAGGAAGACGATGATGGCGATGCAGAGCGAGACGGAGCCTGCGAGCCGCCACCAGAACATGTCGTCGACGTTGCCCGTGGCCATGCCGACGATCACGGTGAGCAGCAGCAGGGCCAGCGTGTCGGTGATGACCGTGCCGCCGACGGCGATCGTGACGGCCTTGTCGCGGGCGATGCCCAGTTTGCTGACGATGGGGTAGGCGATGAGCGTCTGCGAGGCGAACAGCCCTGCGAGCAGGATCGACGAATAGATCGGGAAGCCGAGGATGTAATAGCCGGCCAGGATGCCGAAGGCCAGCGGGACGCAGAAGGTGTAGCCTCCGAAGATGAGGCTCCGCCAGCTGTTGCGGCGGAAATCGGACATGTCCATGTCCAGTCCCGAGAGGAACATGATGTACAGAAGTCCGGCCGTACCCGAGAGGATGATGCTGCTGTCGCGCAGCACGAGGTTGAGGCCGTGGGGTCCGATCACCGCGCCTGCGATGATCAGCCCCAGCAGATAGGGGATTTTGAGTTTGTTCAGCAGGAGCGGAGCCGCGAGGATGATGACCAGGATCAGCAGGAATTTCAGGATCGGGTCTTCGAGCGGCAGCGTCAGGTTTATGTGTGCGAAGAGCAGCATGGGCGCAGGTTGTTTTTTGTAGCCGGGGCTACGTAAAGGCCGGAGGCGCAAAACCGAATCCGAAGCGGTTCGGCGGGGCTTTCCGACGGATAAAGTGTCGTAACGACACCAAATATAATAAAATCTGCGTTCCCGTCCAAACGGTGCGCGGCGTTTTCTCGCGCGGCGGGCTGATCCGTCGATTCGCTGGCCGCTTTTTCGCGTGCGTGTGGCATCCCCGCGGCGATGGATACGGCGGCTTCCGCGGCGGGTGGGCGGTCCGGGCTGTCCCGTTGCGGCCGGTTCCGCCGCCGCTGCGTATCTCGCACGTTTTTTGTTTATTGGATCGTGTCCGCCGCGCGGCGGTGAGGGGCAATTGTGAAATAATCGCCGCCGGAAACGCGTTTTTTGCGGAAAAAAATGTAACTTTGAAAAATTTGGAACCCGAAATTTCGTCTCGGATGAGCGTAGACAAAGTAGACAAACGATTGCTCGGACCCGTGCTTGCGGGCTTCTTCATCATGGGTTTCTGCGACATGGTGGCCCCGATCACGGGCCGCATCGCCGCCGAATTCCCGCCCGGACAGCAGGCCGCCGTGAGCTTCCTGCCGACGATGGTTTTCCTCTGGTTTCTGGTGCTCTCGACTCCGGTCGCGGCGCTGATGAACCGCTGGGGCCGCAAGGCCACGGCGCTTCTGGGCTACGGCTTCACCGTCGCGGGGCTGATGACGCCCTATGCCGCCGGCGCGGACTGCGCCCTGGGGTGGTATTTCGCGGGCTTCGGCCTGCTGGGCGTCGGCAACACGGCGATCCAGGTGGCCGTCAACCCTCTGCTGGCGACCATCGTTCCCGGCGAAAGGATGACCAGCTACCTCACCGTGGGTCAGATATTCCGCAACACTTCGCTCCTGCTGCTGGCTCCGATCGTCACGGGGCTGGTCGCCGCGACGGGTTCGTGGCGGCTCCTGCTGCCGATCTATGCGGGCCTTACGGTGGTCGGGGGTCTCTGGCTGCAACTGACTCCGGTGCCGGAACCTGCGCAGAGAGAACGCTCCGCGGGACTCGCCGACTGCTTCCGCCTGTTGAAAAACCGTGCCGTGCTGCTCTCGACGCTGGGCGTGGCGTGCTTTATCGCCGCCGACGTGGGCATCGGCTTCTTGTCGGTGCGGCTGATCGACAATCCCTCGTCGATCCTCACCACCACGGGCTTCTACGCCTGCCGCATCGTCGGTACATTGATCGGCGCGTGGGTGCTGGTGAAGGTCTCCGACGTGAAATACCTGACCTGGAACATGACCGGGGCGCTGGCGTTGTGCGCGGCGCTGCTGTTCGTGCGCAACGAGGCCGCCATCTACGCCGCCGTGGGAGTGCTGGGCTTCGCCATGGCGTGCGTCTTCGCCACGTTCTACGCCGTGGCCACCAAGGCCGTTCCGGAGAACGCCAACGAGGTGGCCGGGCTGATGATCATGGCCATCTCGGCCGGGGCGGTTTCGGGACCCGTCTGCGGTGCGATCGTCCGCGCCTGGGGCAATCCGCACCTGGGCATGCTCTTCGTCGCCGCGTGCGTGGCCTACATGCTCTGGGCGTCGATACAATTGAAAATGAAAAATTAAGAATTAAAATGATGCTTCGCAGAATCGTACTGACCCTTTTGTTTGCAGCCATTGCGGCGGGCGCCGCCGCACAACGGCCCCGCGCGCGGGTGGAGTGGGGCGTGGTCGGCGGTATCAATATCCCCGACTACACGACCAATATGAGTGAAACCGACGTGAAGAACAAGCTGGGCTGGCAGGCCGGTATCACGACGGCTGTCAACCTCGGGGCCTTCGCCATCGAGCCGCAGATACTCTACGTCCGCCAGGGCCTCCGTATCCGTCCCGAGGGCGGGAGCGAGATCAACCTCAAGTCCAATTCGATCGACGTTCCGGTGCTGGTGTCGCTGCGGCTGCTCAATCCCGTGCGGATCTACGCCGGTCCGGTCTTCACGGTGATGAACGACTGCAAGCAGAAGTCGGGCGGCGACCTGCTGGACTTCGGCCGCGTGCGTCCCTCGGTGTCGTACACCGTGGGTGCGGGCATCGTGCTGATGCGCCACCTGCTGATCGACCTGCGCTACAACGGCCAGTTCCGCTCGAAACATGACGTGGTGCTGCCCGACGGGCGGCAGCTCGACAAACTCCGTACGTATAACGTGGCGCTCAGCTTCGGCTATTTATTCTGATCGGTCTATGACGGAAACTGTCGGAAAGGAAATTATGCTCGAAGGCGTCGATCCCCGCGAACTCTACGGGGCGCAGGACGTCTACCTCGAACAGATCAAATCGCTGCACCCCACGCTGAAGATCGTCGCGCGCGGGCAGTCGCTCAAGGTCCTCGGCCCGGAGGCCGACACGCAGCGTTTCGCCAAACGCATGGAGGGGCTTGCGGCCTACTATGTCAAGTACGGCCACGTCTCGGCCGAGGTCATCGAACAGTGTTTCGCGGGCGGCATCGCGCAGGACGACGCCCCGGTCGACAAGGACGTGATCGTCTACGGCAACAACGGCACGATCGTCCGCGCCCGGACGGTCAACCAGCAGCGGCTCGTCAAACTCTACGACAGGAACGACCTGCTGTTCGCCGTGGGGCCTGCCGGCTCGGGCAAGACCTATACGGCCATCGCGCTGGCCGTTCGTGCGCTGAAGGAGCGGCAGGTGCGGCGCATCATCCTCACGCGTCCGGCCGTCGAGGCGGGTGAGAAGCTGGGTTTCCTGCCCGGCGACATGAAGGAGAAGCTGGACCCCTACCTGCAACCGCTGTACGACGCGCTGAACGACATGATCCCGCCGGCCAAGCTCCAGAAACACCTCGAAGAGGGGACCGTGCAGATCGCCCCGCTGGCCTACATGCGCGGCCGCACGCTGGACAACGCCTTCGTCATTCTGGACGAGGCGCAGAACACCACCCTGTCGCAGATCAAGATGTTCCTGACGCGCATGGGCCGCAATGCGCGGTTCATCGTCACGGGCGACGTGACGCAGATCGACCTGCCGCGCAAGTCGGACAGCGGTCTGGTGCGCACGATGGAGATTCTGCGGGGCGTCGACGGCATCGGCATCGTGGAGTTCGACAAACGCGACATCGTCCGCCACCCGCTCGTGAAACACATCGTCGAGGCGTTCGACAGGAGTGTCGAAAAGGACGGGACCGGAGACCGTTGACCGCCACCGGCCCGGAGCGGCGGACCTGTCCCTTCCCGGGGGCCGCTGACCGGCTGCGACAGCGGCCCCCGGAACGGAAGAGACGGAGAAAGAGAGAGATTTGAACGATAGATATATAACACTTAAACTTCAATATTATGGACCGTAATTTGGTCGCGCTGAAACCGGCGCTTGTCTGGAAACATTTCGCGGAGATCGTCCGCATCCCGCGCCCCTCGTCGCACGAGGAGAAGATCCGCCGCTATATTCTCGATTTCGCCCGCGCGCAGGGCCTCGAATCGAAGGAGGACGCGGCGCACAACGTCTATGTCCGCAAACCCGCCTCGAAGGGGATGGAGGACCGCAAGGGCGTGATCCTGCAAGCCCACCTCGACATGGTTCCGCAGAAGAACAACGACAAGGAGTTCGATTTCACCAAGGACCCCATCGACGCCTACATCGACGGCGGCTGGGTGACGGCCGACGGCACGACGCTGGGCGCCGACAACGGTATCGGCGTGGCGGCGATCCTCGCGGTGCTGGAGGACCGGACGCTGAAGCACGGGCCGCTGGAGGCCCTGTTCACGGCCACCGAGGAGACCGGCATGGACGGTGCGAACGGTCTGGAAAAGGGGCTGCTGCACGGCGACATCCTGCTGAACCTCGATTCCGAGGAGGAGGGCGAACTCTACGTGGGCTGCGCCGGAGGGCTCGACGCCAATATGACCTTCGGCTACAAGGCCGAGCCGACGCCCGCGGGCGGTTATACCGCTGCGAAGATCAGCGTCAAGGGGCTCAAGGGCGGTCACTCGGGCATCCAGATCGTCTGCCAGCGCGCCAACGCCAACAAGGTGCTGTTCCGCTTTTTGAATGCCGCGCCGTGCGACGTGCTGCTGGCGTCGGTGGACGGTGGCGGACTCCGCAACGCCATCCCGCGCGAGGCCGAGGCCGTGGTGCTGGTCGAAACCAGGGACTACGACGAGTTCGCCGCCGCGGTGAAAGCCTACGAGGAGACCGTAAGAGCCGAGTACGCCGGCATCGAGGACGCGGTGTCGGTCAAGATCGCGGAGGTCGGAAAACCGGCCGAAATGCTGCCGAAGGAGGTTGCCGGAAATCTGATCAAGGCCGTTGCGGCCTGCCCCGACGGGGTGCAGCGGATGTCGGTGGCCATGCCCGGGCTGGTGCAGACCTCGACGAACCTCGCACGCGTGGTGTCGGACGGCAGGACGGTGAAACTCCAATGCCTGCTGCGCAGCTCGGTCAACACCGAGAAGGAGGCGCTGGGCGAGTCCATCGCCGCCCTCTTCACGCTGGCCGGGGCCAAAACGGAACTCACGGGCGCCTACAACGGCTGGAACCCCGACATGGAGTCGCCGATCCTGAAGGCCATGACCGCCTCCTACGAGGCGCTGTACGGGAAGAAGCCCGCCGTGACGGCCATTCACGCCGGGCTGGAGTGCGGCATCATCGGCAGCGCCTATCCCGGGCTGGACATGATTTCGTTCGGCCCGACGATCTGCTACCCCCACTCGCCCGACGAGAAGGTGGAGATCGCCTCGGTCGGGAAGTTCTACGACTTCCTGGTCGACACGCTGCGCAACGTTCCCGAAAAATAATCGCAGCGTGGCGGCCGATTCCGGAAAATGGTTCGTCATCGTCAATCCCGTGGCCGGAAGCGGTCGCGGGCTTGACCATTTTCCACAGATTTCGAAACACCTGCGCGATGCCCACATCCTCTGCGAACCGGTCTTCACGGAGCACAAGTTCCACGCCACGGAACTCACCGTCACGGCCGTGCGCGAAGGCTACCGCCGGATCATCGTCGTGGGCGGCGACGGGACGCTGCACGAGGTGGTGAACGGGCTGTTCATCCAGCAGGAGGTGTGTCCCGACGAGGTGCTCGTGGCCGTGGTGGCCGTGGGCACGGGCAACGACTGGGTCCGCACGTTCGGCATCTCGAACCGCTATCAGGACGCCGTGAAGGCCATCAGCGAGGGGTATTCCTTCCTGCAGGACGTCGGGGTGGTCTCCTACGAGGAGGCGCACTACCGCCAGAGCCGCTACATGGCCAACGTCGCCGGGGCGGGGTTCGACGCGCATGTCGTGCGCAAGCTCTCGCACCTGAAAAAGAAGGGTCACCGGAGCCGCTGGCGCTATACGTGGTGTCTGGTGAAGAATTTCTTCCGCTACAAGTCCACGGGCGTCAAGGTCTGGGTCGACGACCGGCTGGTCTACAACAACCTGCTGCTGTCGGCCGCCATCGGCATCTGCAAGTTCAACGGCGGGGGCATCCAGCAGCTGCCGGCGGCCGTGGCCGACGACGGCATGCTCGACCTGTCGCTGATCCGCCCGGTGCACTTCTGGCACCTGCTGTTCCGCTTCCACTACCTGTTCAACGGCGGCATCTACCGCATCCGCCACATCCTCCAGGAGCGCGGAAGCCGCATCCGCATCGAATCTTCGCCCGAGGTGTCGGTCGAGATCGACGGAGAGCCGCTGGGCCATACGCCGCTCGAATTCTCGATTCTCCACCGGGCCATCCGCATCGTCGTGGCCCGCGATTTCTACCAGCGGTGCGCCGCCGTCGGGGCGGAGACCCCGGCCGGGTAGCGCGCAGCCGGAAAAAGAGAGGACCGGACCCCGAAAGGTTCGGTATTTGTAGGTAAAGAGAAGCGCAGGAAAGAGTAAATATCTTGTTTGCAAGTATTTAATTCTCTGTTCTGCAGGTGCACCGAGCAATAAAATTGTAAATTCGGGCAGGTTTAACGGTGAGTTTCGTTACTTATCCGTTACCTGCCCGAAATGCTTTTATTTGCATTTAAGACAGTTGTTTTCAGTGTGTTGCATCGAATTACCGCATAACAAATAACTTGACTAAACGTTTAACAAATCCTCAAAGTTCAAGTTATTATGCAACGCAGCACTTTCAAAGTCCTTTTCTATGTGAAAAGGCTGTCGGAAAAACACGGTCAGGTTCCCATTATGGGCCGTATTACGATCAACGGTACGATGTCGCAGTTCAGCTGCAAACTCTCCGTCCGTTCTTCACTCTGGGATGCCAAAGCCAACAAAGCCTCCGGCAAAAGCCTCGAATCGCAGCGCATCAACGAGAAGCTGGAAAATATCAAGACCAACATCGGCAAACAGTACCAGCGTCTCTGCGACCGGGATTCGTACGTTACGGCCGAAAAGGTCCGCAATGCCTTCCTTGGTATGGGGGACGACTGCCGCCTGCTGTTACAGACCTTCGATGAATACCTCGCCGGCTTCCTCAAACGTGTGGGCAAAGACCGCGCCTATTCCAGCTATGAGGACTACCGCAAACGCCGCCGCCGTCTTGCCTCCTTCCTCGAATACGAATACCGTGTAAAAGATATTCCTTTCAAAGAACTGAAGCGGGATTTCATCGAAAAGTTCGTGGTCTACCTCTCCTCGGTACAAGGGATGCGTTCCGGGACGATCCATTCGACCATCAAAAAGCTGAAGCTGATGACCTATACGGCCTATAAGAACGGCTGGATTCCCGTCGATCCTTTCGCCGGATTCTATGTCAAAGCGGAATACGCCGAACGTCGCTACCTCTCAGCTTCGGAATTGCAGGCCGTGATGGATGTCAGGCTCCCCAACTACCGAACGGGTATTAACCGTGACGCCTTCGTCTTCTGCGCCTTTACGGGTTTGAGCCATGCAGACGTTTCAAAACTCACTTACGCGGACATCCATACGGACGACAACGGAGAGCGGTGGATTATCGACAGGCGTCAGAAGACAGGCACGCAGTTCCGTGTTAAACTCCTTCCCGTAGCTGAAATGCTCTATGAGCGTTATAAGGATACATATCACACAAGCGAGAAGGTTTTTCCGCTTAAAGGAACTTATAAAACACTGAACATGTCCTTGCGGCATGTTGCCAGACATGCCGGTCTGTCGTTCAACCCGACGATCCACATGGCGCGGCATACCTTTGCCACAACGGTCACGCTTACGCAGGGCGTACCTCTGGAAACGGTCAGCAAGATGCTGGGACATAAACGGATCACCACGACCCAAATCTACGCCAAAATCACCAATGACAAGATCGGGCAAGATATGGCGGCATTAAGCGAGAAACTCAGCAGCGTCTTCAAGGTCGCACAGTAACCCGGCACGATCCCGGAATAGCGCATATCTAATATCCTCGGAATTTATTTCCGCCGGCAGGAAATTAAACGCCGGAGATGGAAATACGCAAGGCCATGCGAATCGCCCGAGGGGCGAGCCTTGCGTATTTCCATCTCTGGCATTTTGCTAGACGCTACCGTCGGAAAAGGCGGACTTCTGCGCTCCGGACGGCACCCAACGGGCGTTTGCTCCACAGCACGCATATCTGAACTCTGATAGTCGCAGTCTACGACATGCACGTCATGCCTCAAAGTGTAATACAGGCAACTTGCGAGCGGTACCGTGAAGGTTGATTTTCCCACGCCGCCTTTCTGATTGCAGACGGCAATGCTTACAGGGATGATGTTTATGATTCGGCAATTCGCGTTTTGGGATAGCCATTCTGTCAAATTTTGCATTTTTGCTGCATTCAGAAATGCACTCTTTCAGAGATTCAGAGTTTATGCATATCTTTTCTTCCGAAAAAGAGAAAGAGCGATTTTAACAACGAATTTCGTCCCGGAACAATCGCCATCGCGCCGACACGATATCCTTTTAGGATGATTCGATTTCATGGTTCTCAAACGCTTTCTTTTATTCCTGCCGCAATATACAATAGGGTAAAACGCTTTCGAACCAATGTCCGCCCCAGACCGCTCCAGTCCGCACAGAGGGTTTGTTTTGGCGCTGTCCCGTCCTGAAAAAGGTTTACAAAAAAGAGTAAATCTTATGCAGCAAAC
>NZ_QTXM01000026.1:0-32114 GCF_003461645.1 Alistipes sp. AF14-19 | reverse complement strand
AATTATCAAAGGGCTTTGTTTTATTATCAAGAAGCCTACGAAAACTATCAGGCCGCAAATAAGACCAAACACCAAGTCAGCGCTAAAACTGCCATTGCCGCTGTTTACTACATGGAGAACGATGACGATAACGCGCTCCGGGATTATCGGGAAGCATTGAATCTATCCGAACAATTCGGGTATGAGGATTTTCAGGTGTACTGCCTGCGTTGTCTAATCGGGATTCTTTCGAACAAAGGCGTAACCAACGAAACCTACGATTATGTAGGTCGTTTTCTCCAGTTGTCGGATAATTTATCGCCGAATGATTGCTGTGTTTTGGGAGAATATTATTTGCGTATTAATAAACCGGATAGCGCCGAATATTATTTGAACGCAGCGATTTCAGCCAATATTGGGGGGCCGCGCGAAAACGATGCGGCAGCTAAAATTCTTCTTGCCGAAACCTATACGTTGAATGCAGATTACCGAGCGGCCTACTTGATGCAAAAGGAGTGTCTTGCTTTATGTGATTCGATACATTTAAGCTATATGAATAATTCTGCGGCTGAAACCGAACTGCGATATAAAGACGAACGCTTGGAATTTGAACGCTATCGCTCCAGTGTAAGACAAAATGTAATTTATATTATCGCTTTGGTTTCAGTCATAGCGATCTGCGGCATTATTTATATCTTCTACCGCAGAAATAAGATGCAGAAACAAAGAATCGAGGAATATCTGACGCTGATTGACGAACTGAATAAGACCAAATTGCAACCTTCCTGGGACGGATCGACGCATTCATCATCGGGGTCTGCACCCAGGGCGAAACGACCGTTTCGCTCAACATGCGCGAATATCGGATCACGCGCAATACGATGTTCATATTCGGACCGCGCTGCGTCATGCAGGCCCGGTCGGACAAACGCTTCAAAGCCCGTATTCTGGCCTTCTCCTCCGAATTCATGCGACGGCTCACCCTGGACACCAAACGCATCCTGCAACTGTTCCTGCAACTGGCCGACCACCCCTGCATCGAGTTGCGGAGCGCGGAGGGCGAATCGCTCGGCGATTACATCCGTCTGATCGACACCGAGCTTCAGGAGCCCGAACTGCAATTCTCCCGCGACATCGTCAGCGAACTGATCGCCGCGACGATCCACAAAGTCGGCAACCTGTTCCAGACCTATCTCGCGGAACACCCCGAACCGGAGGCCCGGATGCAAAACCGCAATGAAGCCTATTTCCGGCAATTCCTGGAGTTGCTGAGCGACCACTACAAAAAGGAGCGCAGCGTGAATTTCTACGCCCACAGCCTCTGCATCACGCCCAAATACCTCACAACGATCATCAAGTGCATCAGCGGCAAACCCGTATCGGACTGGATCGACCATTTTGTCCTGCTCGAAGCCCAATCGCTGTTGAAATATACGAACATGAGCGTGCAGGAGATCTCCTACCAACTCAATTTCCCGAACCAGTCGTTTTTCGGATGCTACTTCAAACGCCTGACCGGCATGTCGCCCTCGCAGTACAAGGCGCTGGCGTAGCGACAACGCTTCCGCGCATCTATTCCGTGCCCAACAGCCGGTCCCAAACCAACCGTTTGCGCGCCAGCATGCAGGCCCCGACGATTCCGGCATGCTGCCCCAGCCGCGAAGGCAGGATCGAAAGATGCTGGTTCATCAGCCGGAGCGAATATTTGTGAATGGCCAGCGTCACAGGCTGCAGGAAGTAATAAGGCGCCACCTCGGCGATCTTTCCGCCGATGACGATACAATCGGGATTCAGCAGATTGATGAGTCCGGCCAGCTGGTGACCCAGCTCGCTGCCGACCTGCGAGACGAGTTCGATGCACAGCGGATCCTCCTGCTCGGCGGCGGCGATGATGTCGGCGATCGTAATAACGTTGCCGCCCCAGACCTTGCGCGAAAGGACCGACGCCTCGTGGTTATGGATACGCTCGATGAGCTTGCGGCAGATGGCGCTGCCCGAAAGTTCGGTCTCGATGCACCCCTTCTTGCCGCAGTGGCACATGATATTGTTGTTGTACATGTGTACGTGGCCGAATTCGCCCGAATAGCCGTCCTTGCCGTAGTAGATCTCGCCGTTGACGATCAGGCACAGCCCGAGGCCCCACCCGACATTGACGTAGATCACGTTCTCGTATCCCGAACGCTCCTTGGAGGCATACTCGCCGTAGGCCATCGCCTTGGTGTCGTTCTCGATGAACACCGGGATTTTCAGCCGCTCGCTCAGCAGATCGGTCAGCGGCATGTCGCGCGTCTCCTCGAAATTGAAGACCGAAGCGCTCGTACCCGTCCGCGAGTTGACCCGTCCGCCGATATTGAAGTTGGCGCAGACGACCTTACCCGGCAATTCGGTCTCGGCCCGCACGATGAAACGCTGGATGTGGTTGCAGATTTCATCCAGCTTGTTGTGCGTATTCTCGAAATAGAAATCCGAGATCTGCTCCATCCGCACCATTTCGCCCGAAAGGTCCATCAGGCCGATGGCGAGTCCGTGCGACTTGATATCCACCCCCAGGAAGCTGCAGGCCTCGGACTTGACCCGATAGAGCGCCGGACGGCGTCCCCGTTTGTTGGTCTTGACGCGGTCGACCAGTTCGAGCAAATTTTTCTCCTGCAGTTCGGCGACATGTTTGGCCACGGTCGTGACGCTGAAATTCGTGGCCTGCGCGATGTCGGGAATCGTAAATTCCTTTTTAATGAATATGCTTTTTAAAATCGAGACCTTCACAGCCCGAGCGAACTCGGCCGAAGGGGGTTCAAAGGCGAAAGGATCGAACATAACTACGCAAAATAGACGGATTCTGTTGACAAATATACAAATTATCACACGGAATACAAACAATTTAGCGCTTATTATAAACACAAATTTACAAATACACACTTAATTTAACAAACGCGCTTTACAAATTACCGCACACACATACAACAAATAACACGATATTACACAATGAATTAAATCTCCGGATACAGCCACAACGGCGGTTCGACAATAAAAAAACTTCATTTTTTAATTCATTTTATATTCCGACAATAGGTACAAATTGAAAAAATCTCTATTAATTTGTTCTTCATAACGAAATAGTTGAGATTCGTCCCCACGAGAGCTCAATACCACCTAAATTCCTAATTATTAAATGTATGAAGAACTTATGACAAATCTTTGCTTCCGATTCTTGAGGGGGGGGGGAGCGGCGCTTGTTCGCACTTCTCCTGGCCATTACGCTATCGGTTCCTTCGTTTGCGTTCGCCGCTGACGAAGCATCGGAGTCGAATGCGTACAGTGCAGCTCCGGCTCGTGCCGAGAGATTGATCGCCAAAGGAAAAGTCATCGATCCCAATGGTCAGCCGGTAGCGGGCGTCGCCGTTATCATCGATGAAACCAAGACGGGTACCGTTACCGACGGCAACGGTTACTACGTGATCGACGTTCCCAACGTAGGCGTTCACCTGACCTTCACCTGTCTGGGTTACAAGCCCCAGACGGCTGTCGTGCCCAAGTCGCTCAGCCTCGATATCTACATGGAAGAGGATACGCTCGAAATGGATGCCGCAGTGGTCGTAGGTATGGGTCACCAGCGTAAGGCCAGCGTGATCGGCGCCATTTCGTCCGTTTCACGCGACGCCCTGAAAATCCCGCAGCGCAACCTCACGAACGCCCTGGCCGGTAAGATCGCCGGTGCGGTGGTCGTGCAGCGTACGGGCGAGCCGGGTCTGGACAACGCCGAATTCTGGATCCGCGGTATCTCGTCGCTCAATTCGAGCGCCCCGCTGGTACTGGTGGACGGTGTGGAGCGTTCGATGTCCGACCTGTCGATCGAGGAGATCGAGACCATCTCGGTGCTCAAGGACGCATCGGCGACGGCCGTTTACGGCGTACGTGCCGCCAACGGCGTCGTGCTCGTGACCACGCGCAAGGGTATCGCCCAGAAGGCGACCATCGACGTGAAGATCGAGAGCGGTATATCGAACCTGGTGAACATGCCCAAACTGCTCGACGGCGCCAACTACATGCGCCTCTACAACGAGGCCTACGGCAGCGAATTCTATTCGCCCGAGCAGATCCGCATGACCGAAACCCATGCCGATCCCTACCTCTATCCCAATGTCAACTGGTTCGACGAGCTCTTCACGAAATTCTCCACCAACTCGCAGGTTTCGGTCAACGTACGCGGCGGTGGCGAGCGCGCCCGCTACTACGTGACGGCAAGCTACCTGCGCGACAACGGTAACCTCTACAACAATCCCGACACGGATTACAACACCAACATCAACATCACGCGCTACAACTTCCGCTCGAACATCGACATGTCGCTCACCAAGACGACGACCCTGTCGCTCGAAATCGGTGCCAACATGACCGACGCCCACCAGCCGCGTCCGATCACCTCCAGCTACAATTTCCAGTCGCAGGCCTCCGAGCTCTTCTCGGCATGTTATCAGCAGGACCCCATCACCACGCCCGTTCGCGTTCCGCTCGGTTACAACGAATTCGGCGAGATGCAGTGGGGCTGGGGTGCGCCGCTGTCGACCAGCGTGGGTAACCCCGCCGAGCGACTCTTCGGTTCGGGTTACAACAAGACCTACCGCACGTCGGTCATGAGCCAGATCATTCTCAAGCAGAATCTGGACTTCCTGACCAAGGGCCTCGACTTCACGGCATCGTTCTCCTACGACGTCAACACCGTTTCGATCCAGTCGCGCGGCAAGTATTCGTCGCTCTACGCCGTGAACGGCGTCGACGACGAGACGGGTCTCTACTCGCTCGTTCCCAAGCGCGAAGGCGACGAGTTCCTCGGTTACATCTACAGCAACACGGGCGACCGTGCCGACGAGTTCAAGGCGCAGTTCAACTACGAGCGCGTCTTCAACGAGCGGCACCGCGTAGGCGCCATGGCCATGTACTACCAGCGCAGCTTCAACAACCTGGCCGCCGGCAGCTCGATCCTCGCACTGCCCTATCGCAAGCAGGGTCTGGCATTCCGCGCCACCTATTCTTACGACGACCGCTACTTCATCGAGTACAACATGGGTTACAACGGTTCGGAGAACTTCAAGTCGGGCGAGCGCTTCGGCGTATTCCCCGCAGGTGCCATCGGTTACCTGATTTCGAACGAGCCCTTCTGGAAGGTGAAGTGGATCAACCACCTGAAGATCCGCGGATCGATCGGTCTGGTCGGTTCCGACGTACTGGCCGCAGGTCGTTTCGCCTACCTGAGCACCTGGGAATCGGGTCTGGGAGGCCACTACTTCGGTCCCAACGCCACGTGGTCCGCAGGTATCGGCGAGGCACAGGAAGGCGTTCTGGGTCTGACCTGGGAGAAGGGTCTCAAGAAGGACCTCGGTCTGGAGCTGAAGATGTTCGACTCGATGGTATCGATCGATCTGGACTACTTCCACGAGAAGCGTTGGGATATCCTCATCCAGCGTTCGTCGGTTCCGGGCATCGCCGGTCTTAACCAGCAGCCGCTGGCCAACATGGGTCGCATGACCAACCACGGTTTCGAGGCTACGGCCGAATTCAACCACCATATCGGCAAGGTCAACTACCGCATCTACGGTAACTTCTCCTTCGCCCGCAACAAGATCACCGAGAAGGACGAGGCTCCGACCGATCCCTGGCGCATGCGCACGGGACACCCGCTCAACCAGCAGTTCGGTCTGATCGCCCTAGGTCTGTTCGAAGACCAGGACGAAATCGACCTGAGCCCCGAGCAGAAATTCGGTACGGTACGTCCGGGTGACGTGAAATACCTCGACTACAACGGCGACGGCGTGGTCGACGCACACGACGAAGTGGCCATCGGCTATTCGCGCGTTCCGGAAATCAACTACGGTTTCGGTCTGCAGATCAACTGGAAGGGTCTCGATTTCGGCGCCTTCTTCCGCGGTCAGGCACACGTCAGCTACTCGCTCGGAGGATCGTTCTTCCCCTTCGCCAACGGCGTGGGCAAGGGCAACCTCTTCGCCAAGGCGATGGACCGCTGGTCGGAGGAGAATCCCAACCCCAACGCGTTCTATCCGCGTCTGTCGGCAAGCGCCTCGGCCAACAACCAGAAGGCCTCCACGCGTACGATCTACGACGGCAGCCTGCTGCGTCTTTCGGACCTCGAAGTGGGTTACACCTTCCGGGGCAAGCACCTCAAGTCGTGGGGATGCCAGTCGCTGCGCGTCTACTTCGTAGGCAGCAACCTGCTGCTCTTCTCGCCCTGGGACATGTGGGATCCCGAGAGCGGCTCGACCAACGGTAGCAACTACCCGCTGGCCCGCAAGTTCAACCTCGGCGTGAGAATCTCCTTCTAATCTAAAACCGACGAACGATGAAAAAAATATTTTATCTGCTTATAGCTACTGCAATGTTCGCGGGTTGCGAGTATCTCGACAAAGAACCCGACGACATGAAGACCGACAAAATGGTCTGGAGCAACCGCGCCGAGGTCGTGAAGTATCTCACGAACTGCTACGCGTCGCTGCCCATGGACCGTTTGCACCAGGACGACCCCTGGCTGGGATGCGCCGACGAGTGCGACATTCCGTGGTCCGTATACCCGACCTACAACATCAACCTCGGTGTCTGGGAGCCTTCGACATCTTTCTATGTCAAATGGAACACCTTCTACCGGACCATCCGTGCGACGTTCGTTTTCGAAAACAACGTGGGTAAATGCGGCAACCTGTCGCAGGACCTCAAGGACCGCTACCTGGGCGAAGCGCTCTTCCTGCGCGGTTACTACTACTTCCTGCTGCTGCGCCAGTACGGCCCGGTCGTGCTGATCAAACAGCAGATGAGCAACGACACCGACTTCGGCAACATGCCCCGCTCGCCGTTCGACGAGTGCGCCGCCTACGTCTGCGAACTGATGGACCGCGCCGAACGGCTGCTGCCCGACTCCTACGCCTCCGAGGCGGACAACCTGGGCCGCGCGACGGCAGCCGCAGCGCTCTCCGTCAAGGCCATGATGCTCATGCTGCAGGCTTCGCCCCAGTGGAACGGCAACCCCGACTACGCCGACTTCGTGAACCACGACGGCACGCATCTGGCCAGCACCACCGCCGATTCGAAGCGTTGGGAGACGGCCGCCGAAGCATACCGGGCCGTGATCGACAAGGCCGAGGCTACCAACATCAAGCTCTACACCAACGGCGACGTAGGCGTGGATTCGAAGGATTTCAACCCCTACAAATCCTACTACAACCTCTTCAACAACGGCTGGAACTCGGAGATCATCTTCGGTTCGATCGACCAGGGCACCATCTCGTGGGATAACCACGGCGAGCGTTACGCCTGGATGGTCCACACGATTCCCGAGGGTGCCGGTTCGGCCACCTGTATGGGTGCCGTAGGTCCCACGCTGCGTCTGGTCGACGCCTTCTACATGGAGAACGGCCGCACGATCGAAGATCCCAACTCGGGTTACATCGAGCGCGGTTTCGCCACCAAGGACGGCGAACACTACAACTTCAGCGGCGTGGATATGAAGACCGAAGCCGGCCGCAAGACGCAGATCCGCGACCTGAAGAACCTCGACGCCTGGGGGCATGCCGAGGGCGACTGGAACATGTTCTGCAACCGCGAGCCGCGTTTCTACGCCTCGATCAACTACAACCACCGCGTACAGCTCCCTTATTCGGACGACGCAGGTCACCGCAACGGATTCAACATGTACGCTTCGCAACAGGACGGCTGGGGCCGTTGCGAGCTCTACTTCGGCGGTAAGTCCAACTCAGGTCAGAGTCTCAACTACTCGATGACGGGCTTCCTCACCCAGAAGCGCGTCGTTGCCGAAGCCGACTTCTACACGCGTATGACGCTGCCCGGAAAATACGTATCGATCTACATCCGCTACGCGCAGATCCTGCTCGACTACATCGAGGCTCTGAACGAGTACGATCCGACCAACCCCGACATCCAGAAGTACTGGGACGACATCCGCAAGCGCGCCGGTCTGCCGAGCATCTTCGCGACCTATCCCGACATCAAGGGCAAACAGAAGGATCAGCGCGAGTACATCCTGCGCGAGCGTCAGATCGAGCTCAACTTCGAGGGCGACCGCTACTACACCACGCGCCGTCGTCTGCTCTCGGAGACCGTAGCCAAAGCCCGCACCGACAAATACGGCGATGCAGGTTCCGTATGGGGCCTCTCCGTTCGCGGCGGCGACCCGAAGACCAACAACTTCAAGTCGACCGAGTTCTACGAGCCCGTCGCTTTCGAGCAGCGCGTATTCAAGAAAGCCTACTATTTGTTCCCCATCCCGCAGAGCGAGACCGACAAGAGCCCCGCTCTGGTCCAGAACCCCGGATGGTAATGGTTTTTAACACGACAAAGCAATGAAAAACAGAATATTGTCATTCATCATTCTTGCAGCCGGTATGGTTACCTCCTGCAATACCGATGCTGAATTCTCGGAATTCATCCCCACGCACGCCCTTTCGACCCTGGTGAAGTCGGCTACGGCCACCTGCGGTTCGGAGACGGTCGTCGGCACGGTCGACAACGCGACCCACGAGATACAGTTCGTATTCGTCAACAATTCGAACTTCTCCGACGTCGCCGTAACGCTCGAATACGCCACCCGCGCCATCCGCAAGGAGGGCGCACCGGAAGAGGGGCAGAAACTCAACCTGTCGGCTCCCTATTCGTTCGTGATGAATAACCTCGAAGAGGACTTCACCTACACGATCGCCGCCTCGCGCGCCCAGATTATGCAGGTCGACCACACGCAGTGCACGGTCCTGCAGCTCGACACGGACGCCGACTATCAACGGACCAAGGAGGTCGATCCCAGCCGTTGCTTCGACGGCAAGCACATGTCGAAGAAGGGCGCTTACGGCGAAGTGGCCTATAACCACTTCGGCTGGATGATGGCAAATCCGAGCAAGACCCCCGAACGCGGCAACTCCTTCACGTTCGACGCGGGCGAGCCGATGCGCCTTTCGAAGATCGTCTTCTGGCCTTACTGGCCCTACGAGAACCAGCAGCCGGCCGTTTACGAGCTCTATGCCTACACGCTTTCGGGCGAACCCGCACAGACCGGCGAATGGACCAACTGGGAGAAGATTCTCGAAGTGGACGACTCCGACAAGTGGCAGATCACCAAGAACGCCGAAGCAGGTTCGGAAAACGACCTCACGGTCAACGGTACGGTCGTGGAATTCAAATACGGCGAACTGCCCGAGGCCCGCTACTACCGCTTCAAGATGCTGAAGAACTTCTATGCGGCCTTCGGTACGGCCATGAACCAATACTGGTCGGGACGTATCAACTACTTCGCGCTCTCGGAAGTAGAGCTCTGGAGATACAATACGGAAGAGTAGCGACTACACGATGATTCCGAAACAGATCATAGCACGTTCGATGATGTTCGCATGCGTTCTGCTGAGCGCATGCGGACACTCGGGCGAGGAAAATCCTCAGCCCGGAAAGCCCGAGCCCGAAAAGCCCGTCGAAGAGGAGAACTACCTCACCGTAACGACGCGCAACGGCGCCCCGGTCGAGTCGTACGAACAGTCGTTCGCCGCCTTCGCGCAGACGCTCGTCGTTCGCAGCAACGTCAAATGGGAGGTTTCGGCAGGCAATGCCGCCGCGTGGCTCCATGTCGAAGCGACCTCCGCGGCGACAGCCGAAGTAGCCATCGAGGTGAACACGGGCCGCGAGGTCCGCAGCGGCACGATCGTCTTCACGACGACCGATCCGAAGGTCCGGGTGGAGATTCCCGTACGTCAGAATTTCGGCGAGACGATCGGCCGGGCGCCGATCCGCGACCTGATGCTGATCTACGACGGATACGACGACGGACGCGCATTCGACGACAAGCGTTTCGCCAAATACGCGGCTTCGGACGACGACGCTCCGCAATGGCTCTTCGACGGATATCTGTTTCTGACGGCACACCGCGGAGGCAAATCATTCAGCGGAGGACTCAACCGCCCGGCTTCGAACAAGCAGGACTGGGAAGCCATCGTGGATTTCTACCTCGAAGATACGCACTCGATCCCGGCGCTCGACAGAGCCGTCGGAGCGTTGCGGGACCAGATCGGAGGTACGTTCCACCGCCGCAAGGTCGTGATCTTCATGCCCGAACCGCAGGAGGGTCAGACCGACTGGGGCGAGATCGACGGCAAAGCGATGGATTTCAGCAACTATCCGGACCGCATAGCCGCCTGCAAATGGTATGTCGACATGGTCGTCGAGAAATTCGCACAACACGACTTCCGCAACATCCAGCTCGCCGGCATCTACTGGTTCCCCGAGCACGGAGGATTCATCTCGACCTACATGAAGCAGGTCGCCGAATACATCCACTCGAAGAACCTCGACTACCGCTGGATTCCCTACTACGGCGCCTTCGGCCATGCCGACTGGAAAAAATACGGTTTCGACTACGCCTACTACCAGCCCAACTACTGCTTCAGCACCACGATTCCCCGGCAGCGGCTCTACGACGCCTGCGCCGAAGCGCTGTCGGCCGACATGGGGCTGGAGGTGGAGTTCGACTCGAATTACGCATTCGAGCGCAACGTGGCCTACATCGACGTCTACGAAGAGCTCGGAATTCTCGAAAAATCGAATCTGGCCTACTACGGCGGCACCTCGTTCGAATACTGGAAGAACGGCATCACCGAAGAACGGGCCTTTTACGAGCGCCTGGCGAAGATCATCGCCGAGCGGCAAAAGAAATTTACAACGAATAAAAAAACACCTGATACACTATGAAAACCTTCAAAATGCTTCTGCTGGCCATCGCAGCGCTCTGCGTCACGGCATGCGAGAACGACGAGGCGGCCTACATAGGCGTTCCCGAATCGATCGAGCTTTCGGCGGACGCAAGCATCATCGACTTCGTGGTGAACTCGAATTCGAACTGGACCCTCACCGTTTCCGATCCCTGGTTCAAAATTACGCCCAAGCACGGAAGCGGCAAAACGACGCTCAAACTCGGTGTCGACCGCAACGTAACGGGTGCCGAGCGCACCTCGACGCTGGAGTTCACTTCGGCCGACGGCTCGATCGAGCGCGTTCCCGTATCGCAGCCCGCCTACGTAGCCGAAATGGATATCACGGCGGCACAGACCGTCCTGGTGAAGAAGGGCGAGCAGCTGACCCTCAAGATCGCGGCTAACGTCGAGGACTGGGTCTATACGCTCGCCGACGGCGCATGGCTCAAGGAGGCTTCGAAATCGGAGGAGGAACTCGTCTTCGACCTCGATCCTTCGGTGAAGTTCGACACGAACGTCACGGCCAAGATCACCTTCACGTCGCCCTCCGACCCCGTCTTCGAAAAGACCGTCGAGGTACGTCCGCTCAACTTCGCCGAACTGACCGCTTCGGGCGAAGAGTCCGTAACGGTAAAACGCGGCGAACAGTACACCGTGAAGGTCACCTCGAACATCGACGACTGGACCTACACGATCACCGACGGCGCATGGATGCGCGAGGCATCGAAAACGGCTACGGAGATCATCTTCGACATGATTCCGACCAACCTCGTCAACGCGAACAAGAAGGCCAAGATCACTTTCTCGTCGCCTTCGTACGCCAACCTGACGTTCTCGATGGAGGTACAGCCCATCTCGTTCGAGGCTTCCACGTATCTGCCCGACAAGTCGAAGATGCGCGCCTTCACGCTGGAGAACGACGGCACAGAAAATACGGCCGAAAAGAACCACGGCAGTGCCTACCTGTTCGACGGCATGTGGCAGACCAACAAGGGTAACTACCACCTGTGCAACATCGAAGGGGCCGACTTCAACTACAAGCACTGGGAGATCAATACTACCGTAGATTCGTTCAATGCAGGACACGGCGACTCGTTCACGATCGACGCCGGTGAAGCCATTCGTCTGGCTCGCTTCATCAGCTATCCCTACTGGAGCTGGGCGAACAACGACCCGCTGGCATACGAGATCTACGCTTACACCGGCGACGGAGAGCCCGAAGCAGCCTGGGACAAGTGGGTGAAACTCGGCAGCGTAGACGCCTCGCATCTCTATGAAGATATGAAAGGGGTCGCAGCAGGAGCCTACTCTGCGCTGCTGGCCGACGGTATCACGGTCGTTATCCCCGAGGATAACGAGATCGTAGCCCGCTACTACCGCTTCAAGATGCAGAAGAACGGTTATGCCGTTGGCAAAACCGAGCTTAACCAATGGTGGACGGGACGTATCCACTGGATGACGCTCAGCGAAGCGACGCTCGTAGCCTACGAATAATCGGTTCGCCGACAAAATATTCGGGAAAAGGAGTAACCGGCTGTACGGGTCGGTTATTCCTTCCGTAAATCGACAAGAAAGAATTTCATTCAAAAACAAGCGAAAAAGATGATACGACGGCTCTTATTCACGGTTCTGGCCACGGCGATGCTCGCCGCCTGCTCGGAATCGGAGGGCGGGCAGACGCCCCAATCGACGCTGACGCCTCCGTCCGATGTCGCGGCCGAACGGATCGGCGACACGAAAGTCCGCGTCACGTGGCACGACAAGAGCGATTCGGAGAACGGATTCACGGTCTGGATGCGCACCGGCGACGAGACTTCGCCCTGCAAAATCGGATTCACGGCCCGCAACGTGGAGAGCTACACGGTCGACAGCGGTCTCGAACTGGACAAAACCTACCGTTTCGGCGTCTGCGCCGACGGTCGCAAGGGTTCGTCGGAGATCGTCTACGCCCCGGCCCTCGAATTGGAGGACCTCACCTCGCCCGGCATCGCCTTCGTGGGCGAGAGCACCGCGACCGAATCGTGCATCGCCTTCCGTTACGCACCCCGCAATACGGCCCAGGCGCGCAACGTCTCGTGCGGCATCTGCTGGAGCGCCGACCATACGCCCACCGTCGAGGACATGCGGCAGGACGGCCCGGCACTCGACGGCACGCAGCCCGTCATGCAGGTGATCTCGAACGTACTGCTCGAATACGGCCGGCCGTATCGTTTCCGCGCCTACGTACGGGCCGACAACAAGACCTACTACAGCGACGAGATCGTCGCATCGCTCGGCACGGAGCCCGAAGCGATCAAACTGACTTGGAAAAAACTCGACATGCCGACGCTTCCGTCCGAAATCTCGGTCTACGAGACGACCGACAAGGTCGGCGGACACAATTTCCACGCCTGGTATGCCGTGGCCGACGTCACGGGATCGGTCGAACTGCGCGTAAGCGTTCCCGACGCCAAGGCCACCATCGACAAGCAGTCCGCCTCGTTCGGCGGCGACTGCTACGTGATGACCAACGCCGGATACTTCTACTCGTCGGACCACGTGGGCATCGCCGTCGTCGATTCGCGCTCGATCGGTTACATCCCCGACATGCGCGGTTCGCTCCGCACGCAGGACGCCGAGTATCAGGTGATGTACCACGCCACGCGCGGCATCTTCGGAGTCGGCGCCGACGGCAAACCCGGTGTTTACTGGACCGGAACCAACGGTTCGAACTACTACTACGACCGACCGCTGCCCTCCGTGCGCGGCGAAGCGAAATACGCGGGCGTCTCGACGTCCAACCCGGCCAAACCCCTCGGCTGGTCGCCCCACTACGCCATCAGCGCGGGTCCCGTGCTGCTCAAGGACGGCAAGTGTCCGTTCGATTTCACCCTGACGGAGAAGGGCACGGAATACTACCTGAACAACTACGAAATCATCCCCTACGACATCTTCGGCCCGACGGTTTCGCCCGACCGCACGGCCGTAGGACACCTGGCAGACGGACGCGTCGTGCTGTTCATCTGCGACGGCCGTATCGCGGCCAGCGGCGGGGCGACGCTCACCCAGCTGGCCCGCATCCTGCGCGGCATCGGCTGTACGGACGCCCTGAATCTCGACGGCGGCGGTTCGACCGGCATGATGGTCGGCACGCAGCACGTCAACTACCATTCGGACGAAAACCGCGCCGTAAAGTCCACCATCGGATTCTTCCGCAAAAAATAACGAAAGCTCATGAAACCCATCCGACACATCCTGTTATCACTGGCGGCACTGGCCTGCGTGCTGCCGACCTCGGCACAGACCGCCCGCAAAACCAAAACCTGCACGGCCTCGGACATGGTGTTGATCTATGCCGGAGGCGCCCGCAACCGCAACTGGAGCGTCGACCGCATGAAAGACTACGTCTCCTACACCGACCGCGACGGCAAGGCGCACTGGCTCTTCGACGGGTTCCTGCTGCTCGAAATCCGCGATATCGGCCCCGGCAGCGCCGAAGTGGCCTTCGACCCGGGACACAAGAACGAAGACGGTTCGATCCTCCCGGCCGCCACGCAGGCCGATTGGCTCAAACTGATCGACTACTACTTCTCCGAAGGCCAGGTGATCGACGCCATCGAACGTTCCGTCGAGGAGGCGTCGCAGACGCTCGGCGTTCCGCCCTCGAAACGGCAGATCGTCGTCTCGATCCCCAACCCGATCGTCTACAAGCAGCCGATCGCCCAAAAGGGCGGCACGACCTACTGGGGCGTCATCGACAACCGCGTATTGGACTTTTCGGACGAAGCCGACCGCGCACTGGCCTGCCGCTGGTATATCGACCAAGTGCTGAGCCGCTTCAAGCAGGCCAAGTTCCGGCATGTCGAACTGGCCGGATTCTACTGGGTGACCGAGGAGACCTCGGCCAAGAGTCCGCTCATCGGAAACATCGTCGACTACTGCGCCCAGAAGCGTTACGACCTCTACTGGATACCCTACTTCCACGCCCCCGGCTTCGAAAGCTGGAAGGAGAAGGGATTCGCCCGCGCCTACTACCAGCCCAACCACTTCTTCCACAACGAGATTCCCTACGAGCGGCTGAAGGTCGCCTGCGCCGAGGCCCAGGCCAACGGCATGGACATGGAGGTCGAATTCGACGAGTCGGCGCTCAAGAAGCACGGCCGCGGAGGGCGTCTGCGCGACTACATGCGGGCCTTCCGCGAGACGGGCGTATGGGAGCGCTGCAAACTGGCCTACTACCAGGGCGGCAGCGCCGTGACTGCACTCCGCCGCTCGGACGACCCCGAAGATCAGGAACTCTACCAGGATTTCTGCGACTTCGTGTCGAAGCGCCCCTGCCGCACGCAGCAGAACGCCGAAAAACGTTAACCGACTCCCCGACTCCGAACGAACATTGACCCGAACGATGAAACCTTTCGCACATATCCGCCGCATGCTGCCGCTCGTCGCCCTGACGACGGCAGCCGTGACGGCGACGATCACGACCTCGGCGCAGACCGCCTCCGGGCTCGCACCCGCCGTCGAACAGCGCATCCGCATGAATACGTCGAGCGCCGTGAACGCCAACTGGACCTTCCGGTTCGGCGGTCCCTATTACAGCCACCTGTTCATCGACAAGATCTACGCCAAGAGCGATCCGATCATCCCCTGCCAGTCGGTCTTCGACGTGCAGATCGCCGCGCGCCTGGGCTTCAAGTTCATCGAAGCCAACGTCCACGCCACGGCGACACCCGGCAAATACATCGTCATGCACGGCGTCAGAGGATGTCTGGGCGACCAGGTCACCGACCTCGACGGCAATTCGGCCGCCGACGTGGTGATCCGCCAGACGCCCTTCGACACGCTGATGAGCAAATACCGCTACCGCTCGCGCTACGCCAAATACCGCACGCACATCACCTCGATGGAGGAGTTCCTGCTGGAATGCCGCCGCAACAACATCGCACCGATGATCTCGCACGTCGACGAGGAGCAGGTGCGCATCATCCGCTCGATCATGGGCGAGAATTTCATCCTCTACTGGGGTACGCGCGAGGAGTTCTCGGGCCCCATTCTCGAATACCACACCTACAAGAGCATCCGACAGATCGTAGACCGCTGCAAATACATGGGCGCACCCTACCTCTACTGCATGGGCAACGTAAGAGATTTCACCGACGAACAGCTGCGGACGATCGCCCGCGAGGTGCACAATGTCGGATGCTACGTCGGCTACGCAGGATGCTACGAACCGCCGCAGAACAACCAGAAGCTGCTCGACATGGGCTTCGACTTCTCGGCCTCGGGCTGGGACATCAACGAGATCGACAACGGCAACCTGTGCAACCTGACGGCCGACCTCCGTTTCGACGATTTCCGAACCGACGGCACCGAGCGCGAGGCCGTGCTCTGCCTCGACGCCGGCCAGAGCGTCGCACCCGGCGTCGAACTTCCGTCGGAGTTCCTCTCGGGCGGCAGCCTGCATGTCCGCTTCGAAGGGAAAATCCGCGTCGAAATGGGCGACTACATCCACACGGAATTCGCCTCGGACGGCGAACGTTCGATGTGGTGGAGCTCCTACTTCATCGAGCAGGCTCCCACGTTCCGCATCACGGCCGTCGAACCCACCCGCATCATCAACATGACTTACAAAGCCTCTAAAATGTAATCCGATATGAAAACCGCATCCATCGCCAAAACGCTGCTGAGCGTCGCATTCGCCGCAGCGACCGTAACCTTCGTTCAGGCCCAACCCAAAGAGTCCGCCATCGTAGCCCACCGCGGCTACTGGAACTGCAAGGAGGGCGGCTACGCCCGCAACTCGCTGGCCGCACTCGAAAGCGCCCAGAAAGCCGGTTTCTGGGGCAGCGAATTCGACGTCAACATGACCTCGGACGGCGAACTGCTGATCTTCCATGACGCACATATCGACGGCAAAAGCATCGACCAGACCCCCTACGCCGAGTTCAAGGACTACCGGCTGGAGAACGGCGAACCGATCCCGACGCTCGATCAATACCTGGCTCAGGCGAAGAAATACCCCAAAACGGTGCTGGTCTTCGAGATGAAATGGCACTCGACGGACGAGATCGAGAACCGCGCCATCGCACTGAGCATCGAGAAACTGAAAAAATACAAACTCTTCTCGCCCAAACACGTGATCTTCATCTCGTTCTCGCCCAACGCCAGCCGCGTGCTGGCACAGTCGGCCCCGGGATTCACGGTGCAGTATCTGGGCAGCGACCGCCGTCCGGCACAGGCAGCCGAAATGGGTATGAACGGCGTGGACACCTGGTTCAAGACGCTGCTCGACGATGCGACATGGTATCCCGAAGCACGCAAACTGGGCATGAGCATCAACACCTGGACGGTCAACGATCCCGCACAGATGGAGACGCTCTTCAAGATGGGCGTCGACCAGCTCACGACCGACAACCCGATGCAGGCCCGCGAGGTGCTCGAAAAGATCGGCATGCGCGAAGTCGTAGCCGGCAAAAAAGTCAAGATCAAGAAATAACCGTACAATCCGACCGACGATGAAAGTCTCCCTTCGCTTTCTGACGACAATCGCCGCAGGAGCCGCCCTGCTCGGCATTCCGGCCCCGGGAGCGCACGCCGCCGCCCGACAAACCGACCCCGACTGGCAGAATCCGGCCGTCAACGAACACAACCGCCTGCCGATGCGGGCCACATTCCGCACCGACGCGCCGCGTCTGTCGCTGCACGGACTCTGGAAATTCAAAGGCTACGAAACGCCCGACGAGCGCACGCCCGACTTCTACGCACCCGATACGGATACCTCCGCCTGGGGCGAAATGCCGGTTCCCGGCATGTGGGAGCTCAACGGGTTCGGCGATCCGGTCTATCTGAACATCGGCTACGCCTGGCGCGGCCATTACGAGAACAACCCGCCCTACGTCCCCACGGAGCACAACCGCGTGGGCCACTACGTGCGCACGTTCGACCTTCCGGCCTCGTGGTCCGGGAAGCAGATCGTGCTCCACATCGGCTCGGCGACCTCGAACGTGCGTGTCTGGATCAACGGCCGCCAGGCGGGCTACAGCGAGGACAGCAAGCTCGAAGCCCGCTTCGACGTCACGCGTCTGGTCGTTCCGGGCGCCGAGAACCGCATCGCCCTTGAAATCTTCCGCTGGTGCGACGGCTCCTACCTTGAAGATCAGGATTTCTGGCGTCTGAGCGGCCTGGCCCGCGAGACCTACCTCACGGCCCGCGAAAAGCAGCACGTGGAGGATATCCGCGTCGAGGCCTCCGCCTCGGGCGAACTGCGCTGGGAGGTCGTGACGACCCGGGGCGTGAAATCGGTCGAGGTCTCCATCCCCGAGCTGGGATACAAGACGCAGGCCACCGTCTGCGACGCGACGCGCGACGGCCTGAAGCGCTTCGGCGGCACGGCATCGCTGAGCGGCATCGAACCCTGGTCGGCCGAGACCCCGCGGCTCTACCGCATGGAGGTCGCCCCGTCGGACGGGAAATCGGTCACCGAGCGCACGAAGCTCGACATCGGCTTCCGCGACGTTAGCATCTCCGGCGGACAGCTGCTGGTCAACGGACGTCCGGTGCTCATCAAAGGCGCGAACCGCCACGAAATGAACCCCTACCGCGGTTATGTGGTCTCCGAGGAGGAGATGATCCGCGATATCGAAATCATGAAGCGGCTCAATATCAACACCGTGCGCACGTGCCACTACCCCAACGATCCGCGCTGGTACGACCTCTGCGACCGCTACGGCCTTTACGTGATCGACGAAGCCAACATCGAATCGCACGGCATGGGTTACGACGAACAGACGCTTGCCAAGGATCCCGCCTACGAAGCGGCGCATCTCCAGCGCGTCACGCGCATGGTGCAGCGCGACCGCAACCACCCGAGCATCATCGTCTGGAGTCTGGGTAACGAAGCGGGCAACGGCCCCAACTTCGAAAAGGCCTACGACTGGTTGAAACAGGAGGACCCGACGCGTCCCGTGCAATACGAGCGGGCCGTGCTGGAGCGCAACACCGACATCTTCTGCCCGATGTACCGCGGCTACGAAGGATGCGAGCAATACGCCGCATCGAATCCCTCGCGGCCGATGATTCTGTGCGAATACGCCCACGCGATGGGCAATTCGATGGGCGGGTTCAAAGAGTATTGGGACCTCGTGCGCAAATATCCCGCCTTCCAGGGGGGCTGCATCTGGGATTTCGTCGATCAGGCGCTCTACCGTCCGGTCGATCCCGCCATTTACGGCACCGACCATATCTTCGCCTTCGGCGGCGACTACAACGACTACGACCCCAGCGACGGATCGTTCAACTGCAACGGCATCATCGCCAGCGACCGGTCGCTGCATCCCCATGCCCACGAGGTGGCCTATCAGTTGCAGTCGATCCGCACCTCCGCCACCCCCGAGGAGGCGCTCGAAGGACGGGTGAAGGTCTACAACGAATATTTCTTTACCGATCTCTCGCGCTACGCGATGCAGTGGGAGGTGACCTGCAACGGCGAGTCCGTCCTGTCGGGTACCCTGGCGCCCCTCGACGTAGCTCCGCAGACGACCGCGACGCTGCGCCCGGGATATACCCGCGAGGAGCTGGCGGCAGCCTGCCCCGACCTCGAAAGATCGGATATCTTCCTCGACGTACGCTACACGCTCAAAAGCCGCGACGGACTGCTTCCGGCCGGTACGGAGCTGGCGCACGACCAAATTGCCATCGCACAGGGGCTGCGCTACGGCCGCAAGATCGTTCCGGGAACACCCGCCGTCGAAATGACGGGGGCGACGACGGTATTGTCGGGAACGACGGATGATCGTGCGCAGCTCCCCTGGGCGATCGCTTTCGACCGCACGACGGGGGCCCTGAGCAGCTACCGTCTGGCCGGTCGCGAACTGCTCGCCGCACCGCTGCTGCCCTGCTTCAGCCGCGCTGTGACGGACAACGACGTCGGATTCCAGTACCATCCGGCCGGCGCCCGCATCTTCAGCCGCCAGATGGCCCTGTGGCCCGCTCCTCAATTCGTACCCGAATCGTTCGAAGTCACGACGACGGATGACTACGCCGAAGTGAAAACGGTATTCGAACCGCTCTACGGCATGGTTCGCGTAGAAACCTGTTATCGCATCCACGCCGACGGGACGCTCGTCGGAACGCTCCGCACCTTCGACGGCGGCGACATGGCCTCGGCACCCGAATTCTTCCGCGTAGGCATGGAGACGACCCTCCCGGGTCGATACTCGACGGTGGATTTCTACGGCAAAGGTCCTTACGAGACCTACTCCGACCGCCAGAGTTCCGCCCGAACGGGCCACTACGTGCAGTCGGTCGCGGAGCAATACCACTACGGATACGTACACCCGCAGGAGTCGGGTACGCACGTGGGACTGAAATGGTTCCGCCTGACGGACGACAGCGGCTACGGACTGGAAATCACCTCGCCCGCGCAGTTCTCGGCCTCGGCGCTGCCTTTCACGCGCCAGGACCTGACCGACTTTTCGTCGCCTTTCGCCAGCGAGGAGCTCTCGTCCGTATCCTCGCGCTACTCGCACTCCGAGGAGCTGCGGCCTGCAGCCCACGAAGCGGACCGTTCGCGCGGCGTGACGCACCTGAACTTCGACCTCGTACAGCGCGGTCTGGGATGTATCGACTCGTTCGGATCGCTGCCGCGTCCCGAGTACCGGATTCCGGCCGACGCCTACACCTTCGAGTTCGTCATTTCACCCCTCTACCGATAATACGATGACCATCATGAAGCGAATGATTCCGGCTTTGGCCGCACTGCTTCTCGCAACGGCGGCACACGGCGCCCAGCCGCAGGAACGGCTGCTCTCCCCGGACGGGAGGCTGCAGATGACCTTCACGCTCTCGCCGACGGGAACGCCCCGCTATGCACTCGACTACGACGGCCGGCAGGTGATCCTGCCCAGCGACCTGGGATTCGAACTGCGCGGCGATCTGAACGTCTCGAAGATCGAGATCGAACAGGGCGTCATCCGCAAACGCGACGAACACCCCAGCGTCTCGCTGCACGACGATTTCGAACTGACCGACAACCGCCGCAGCTCTCTGGACGAGACCTGGCAGCCCGTATGGGGCGAGGAGGCCGAGATCCGCAACCATTACAACGAACTGGTGGTCGACCTGCGGCAGCGGGGCACCGGGCGTCCGATGTCGGTCCGCTTCCGGCTCTACGACGACGGACTGGGATTCCGCTACGAATTCCCGGCCATGCGCGGATTCGAATATTTCATCATCAAGGAGGAGCTCACGCAGTTCGCCATGGCGGGCGACCACAAGGCCTTCTGGATTCCGGGCGACTACGACACCCAGGAGTACGAATACACCGAATCGCGTCTGTCCGAAATTCCCGCGCTGCTGCCGTCGGCTCTGACCTCGAATCCCTACCACACGCCCTACAGCGTCAACGCGGTGCAGACCTCGTTGCAGATGCGTACCGACGACGGGCTCTACATCAACCTCCACGAAGCGGCGCTGGTCGACTACCCGTGCATGCACCTGGAGATCGACCCCGAACGGCTGGTCTTCACCGCCTCGCTCACACCCGACGCCTCGGGATGGAAGGGCACGATGCAGACGCCGCGCCACACCCCCTGGCGGACGATCCAGGTGGCGGACGACGCCTGCGGCATCCTCGCCTCGCGCTTGGTACTGAACCTCAACGATCCGTGCGCCTACGAGGACACGTCGTGGATCCATCCGGTGAAGTACGTCGGCGTCTGGTGGGAGATGATCAGCGGCAAGGGATCGTGGGCCTACACCGAGGACGTTACGTCCGTACGTCCGGGCAAAACCGACTACACGGCCTGCCGTCCCTCGCCCCGCCACTCGGCCAACACGGCCAACGTGCGCCGCTACATCGACTTCGCAGCCGAGCACGGATTCGACGAAGTACTGGTCGAGGGCTGGAACATCGGCTGGGAGGATTGGGAGCTCTTCAACAAGGAGGAGGTTTTCGACTTCGTGATTCCCTATCCCGATTTCGACCTTCCGGCACTGAGCGAATACGCCCGCTCGAAGGGCGTGAGGCTGATGATGCACCACGAAACCTCGTCGGCCGTACGCAACTACGAACGGCAGATGGACCGGGCCTACGACCTGATGGAGCGCCACGGCTACGACGCCGTCAAGAGCGGCTACGTCGGCAGCATCTTCCCCCGCGGCGAGCACCACTACGGACAGTGGATGAACAACCACTACCTCTACGCCATCCGCAAGGCGGCCGAGCATAAGATCATGGTCAACGCCCACGAAGCCGTGCGCCCCACCGGACTGTGCCGCACCTATCCCAACATGATCGGCAACGAGTCGGCCAAGGGCACCGAATACCAGGCCTTCGGCGGCATCCGGCCTCACCACGTCACCATCCTGCCCTTCACGCGGCTCAACGGCGGCCCGATGGACTACACGCCCGGAATCTTCGTCATGCGCATGGCCGAATTCAGCCCCGCGAACCCCTCGTGCGTCAACGCGACGATCGCCAACCAGCTGGCGCTCTACCTGACGATGTATTCGCCGCTGCAGATGGCCGCCGATCTGCCTGAACACTACCTGCGCTATCCCGATGCCTTCCAGTTCATCAAGGACGTAGCCGCAGACTGGCGCCGCAGCCGCTACCTGGCGGCCGAGCCGGGCGACTATATCGTCGTGGCGCGGCAGGCCAAGCAGAGCGGACAGTGGTTCGCCGCAGGCGTGACCGACGAAAACGCCCGGACGCTCGACGTATCCCTCGACTTTCTCGAAAAGGGCCGCAAGTACGAGGCGACGATCTACGCCGACGCCCCCGATGCCCACTACCGCACCAACCCGCAGGCATACACCGTCACCCGTCGCAAGGTCGACAGCCGCACCCGGCTGAAAATGTACCTGGCCCCCGGCGGCGGATTCGCCATTTCATTCCGGGAGTTGGAATAACTCCGGATACAACCGATATAAAACCCAAATCGAAAAACCCCATAGCTATGAAACGTATCGCATTGGCAACCTTACTGCTCCTGGCAGGCATCCTCCTGCAAGAACGTGTCCATGCCCAGACGGGCATCATTCCCAAACCGGTAAACGTCCGGGAGACCGGACGCACGATCGATCTGCCGCAGAGTGTCGTCATCGGCAGCAACGACGCGGAATTGCTCCGTCTGGCCGACTTGTTCGTCAGCCGCCTCGAACGAGACGGATTCTCCGGCCTGAGCACGGCCAAATCGCTGCGCAAGGCCACCGTGAAGCTGAGCATCGACCCCGCGCTGGCCGAAGAGGGATACACGCTCGACAGCACCTCCGACAAGGAGGAGATCCTGCTCGCAGGCGGCTCGGTGAAGGGCGTATGGTGGGGCCTGCAGACCCTCGAACAGCTGCTCGTCGCCGCGACCGAGAACCCCGCGCAGATGCGCATTCCGGCCCTGCGCATCGAGGACGCTCCGCGCTTCGCCTACCGCGGCGCCCACCTCGACTGCGGCCGCCACTTCTTCACCACCGACGAGGTGAAGACCTATATCGACATCATCAGCGCCCATAAGATCAATACCTTCCACTGGCATCTGACCGAGGATCAGGGCTGGCGCATCGAGATCAAGAAATATCCCGAGCTGACGCGCATCGGTTCGCAGCGCCCCGAAACCTACGTCGGACACCTCTACGCCCACACGGGCAAATACGACGGCACGCCCCACGGCGGCTACTACACGCAGGACGAGATCCGCGACATCGTGGCCTATGCCGCCGAGCGTCAGATCACGATCATCCCCGAGATCGAGATGCCGGGCCACGCCGTAGCGGCACTGGCCAGCTATCCGTGGCTCGGATGCCGCGGCGAAGGTTACGAGGTATGGACCAGTTGGGGCGTGAACAAGGATATCTTCTGCGTGGGCAAGGAGACGACGTTCGAATTCCTGCAGAACGTTCTGGACGAAGTCTGCGACCTCTTCCCGGGCGAATACATCCACATCGGCGGCGACGAAGCGCCGCGCGACAGCTGGAAGACCTGTCCCCACTGCCAGAAGCGCATGAAGGAGCTCGGACTCGAAAAGGAAGCGCAGCTGCAGAGCTACCTGGTGGCCCGCATCGAGAAATACCTCAACGCCAAGGGCCGCAAGATCATCGGCTGGGACGAAATTCTGGAAGGCGGCGTGACGCCGACGGCGACGGTCATGTCGTGGCGCGGCGCCGAGGGCGGCATCGCGGCAGCCAAGCAGGGCAACGACGCGATCATGGTGCCCTACCAGTACCTCTACCTCGACTATTCGCAGACGCGCGACCAGGCCGTCTACGGCGAGCCGCTGGCCATCGACAGCGGTCTGACGCTCGAAAAATGCTACTCGTTCGACCCCTTCGCCGGGCTCAACGAAGAGGAGCGTGCGCATATCAAGGGCGTGCAGGCCAACCTCTGGACCGAGTACATCGCCGACTTCGGCCACGTGCAGCACATGCTGCTGCCGCGTCTCTCGGCTGCGGCCGAGATCGCCTGGAGCAGCGAAAAGACCGACATCGACACGCTGCGCCGCCGCATTCGCGACTTCATGCTGCCGCTCTACAAGGCACGCGGTTACCGCTACGCCACCTACGAATTCTGGTTCCTGGACTAAACGCCCCGAAAAGAGATGGAAACACGCAGAAAATTCCTGAAGAAAATGGCTGCGGCCGGCGCTTCGGCGCTGGTCGTACCCCAGCTGCTCGCATCCTGCGGCAAGGAGGAGGAGACCTATGAAGGTGCGGCCGGCGCGGCGAATCTGATCGTCCCCAAGGGCGACGCCATGCGCATCACCGGCACGTTCCTCGACGAGATATCGCACGACATACCCCATCAGAACTGGGGCGAGCGCGAATGGGACCGCGACTTCCGCTACATGAAAGCCATCGGCATCGATACGGTCATCCTGATCCGCTCGGGCTACCGCAAGTTCATCACCTACCCCTCGCCCTACCTGCTGGGGCAGGGGTGCTACATGCCCTCGGTCGACTTGGTGGACATGTATCTGCGGCTGGCCGAGAAGTACGGCATGAAGTTCTACTTCGGGCTCTACGACTCGGGCAAATACTGGGACACGCACGACATGTCGCACGAGGTGGAGCACAACCGATACGTCATCGACGAGGTTTGGCGTCTCTACGGCGAGAAATACCGCAGTTTCGGCGGATGGTATATCAGCGGCGAGATCAGCCGCGCGACTCGGGGTGCCATCGGGGCCTTCCACGCGATGGGCAAGCAGTGCAAGGAGGTTTCGGGCGGGCTGCCCACCTTCATCTCGCCCTGGATCGACGGCAAGAAGGCCGTTTCGAACGCCCAGAACGCCGTGACGGCCGACGAGCACGAACGCGAATGGGACGAGATATTCGACGGCATCCACGACGTGGTGGACGCCTGCGCCTTCCAGGACGGACATATCGACTACGACGAGCTGGACCTCTTCTTCTCGATCAACAAGCGCCTGGCGGACAAATACGGCATGAAATGCTGGACCAACGCCGAGTCGTTCGACCGCGACATGCCCATCCGCTTCCCGCCCATCAAGTTCGACAAGCTGCGTCTGAAGCTCGAAGCGGCCAAGCGCGCCGGGTACGACAAGGCGATCACCTTCGAGTTCTCGCACTTCATGTCGCCCCAGTCGGCCTATCTGCAGGCCGGGCACCTCTACGACCGTTACAAGGAGTATTTCGAGATCGAGTAGCCTATGAAAACGCAAACCAATACGGGTTATATCGTCTTTCTGTCGGTCGTCGCAGCGATCGGAGGCATCCTGTTCGGCTACGACACGGCCGTGATCTCGGGAACGATCGCAGGCGTGGCGACGCAATTCGGACTCGACGCCATGCAGCAGGGATGGTTCGTCGGCTGCGCGCTGGTCGGCTCGATCGCCGGCGTGGCCGTCGCCGGCGTGATGAGCGACCGCTTCGGGCGCAAGCGCACGATGCTCGTCTCGGCCGTGCTGTTCACGGTCTCGGCCGTCGGATGCGCCCTCTGCGCCGACTTTCAGCAACTGATCCTCTACCGCATCATCGGCGGCGTGGGCATCGGTGTGGTGTCGATCGTATCGCCGATGTATATCTCCGAAGTCGCCGTCGCACGCTGGCGCGGGTCGCTCGTGTCGCTCTACCAGCTGGCCATCACGGTCGGATTCCTGGCCGCCTATCTGGTCAATTTCGGCATCCTCCGTTCGGCCGAGACGGCACATTACGCCTCCGAGACGATGCAACGGATCTGGATCACGGAGAGGTGGCGCGGCATGTTCGGCGCCGAGACGCTCCCCGCGGCCCTGTTCTTCCTCGTGCTGTTCTTCATTCCCGAGAGTCCGCGGTGGCTGCTTCTCAGAGGCAGCGACGAGCGGGCCCGCACCGTGCTGAGCCGCATCTATCCCGCCCGGCACGATGCCGAGCAGGAGATCGCCGCCGTACGCGCGACCTTCCGAAAGAGCGACGAACCGCAATGGCGCGCGCTGCTCGAACCCGGCATCCGGCGAGCCGTGGCCATCGGCGCCTTCATCGCCATCCTCGGGCAGTTCATGGGTGTCAACGCCGTGCTCTACTACGGACCGACGATCTTCGAGAATGCCGGACTGTCGAGCGGCGACTCGCTCTTTTCGCAGGTGCTGGTCGGCACGGTGAACATGCTCACCACTGTCCTTGCGCTGGCGATCATCGACCGCGTAGGTCGCAAGCAACTGGTATACTGGGGTGTTTCGGGCATGATTCTGTCGCTCATCGGCATCGGCGTCTACTTCCTCTTCGGAACGGCATGGGGGCTCCCGAACGCCTTCCTGCTCGTCTTCTTCCTATTCTATGTCTTCTGCTGCGCCGTGTCGATCTGCGCCGTGGTCTTCGTACTGCTCTCGGAGATGTATCCCACGCGGGTGCGCGGCATAGCCATGTCGATCGCCGGGCTTTCGCTCTGGGTGGGCACCTACCTGATCGGACAGCTCACCCCGTGGATGCTCGAAAACCTGACGCCGGCAGGCACGTTCTTCCTCTTCGCGGCGATGTGCATCCCCTACATCGTCATCATGTGGCGCGCCGTGCCCGAAACGACGGGCCGGTCGCTCGAAGAGATCGAAAAATACTGGATGAATTAATCACAAAACATACGGACAAACATGAATTTCCAACAACTGGCTAAAAAATACGAATCCGAACTTTTCGATAACGTATTGCCCTTCTGGCTGGAGCACTCCCAGGACAAGGAGTGCGGAGGCTACTTCAGTTGCCTGGATCGCGACGGCAGCGTCTACGATACGGACAAGTTCATCTGGTTGCAGGGACGCGAGGTATGGCTCTTCTCGATGTTGTGCAACAAGGTGGAGAATCGTCCCGAATGGCTCAAATGTGCCCGACAGGGCGGCGAGTTCCTGCGCAAATACGGCCACGACGGCAACTACGACTGGTATTTCTCGCTCACGCGCGACGGACGGCCGCTCATCGAGCCCTACAACATCTTCTCCTACACGTTCGCCACGATGGCCTTCGCCCAGCTGGCCAAGGCTTCGGGCGACAAGGAGTATGCGCAGATCGCCAAACGCACGTTCGACCGCATCCTCGAAAAGCGCGACAACCCCAAGGACAAATGGTGCAAGGCACACGCCGGAACGCGCCCGATCAAGGATTTCGCCCTGCCGATGATCCTGTGCAACCTGGCCCTCGAAATCGAGGAGTTCATCGACCCGCAGCTGATCGACCGCACGATCGACGAGTGCCTGCACGAGGTGCTCGACGTCTTCTACCAGAAGGACCTGGGTCTGATCGTGGAGAATGTCTCGGCTGAGGACAATTCGCTCGTCGACTCATTCGAGGGTCGCACGATCAATCCGGGCCACTCGCTCGAAGCCATGTGGTTCGTCATGGACATGGGCGTACGGCTCGGCCGGCGCGATCTGATCGACCGCGCCGTCGAAATCGCCCTGCGGACGATCGAATACGGCTGGGACAAACAGTACGGCGGCATCTTCTACTTCATGGACCGTCTGGGGCATCCCCAGCAGCAGCTCGAATGGGACCAGAAGCTGTGGTGGGTGCACCTCGAATCGGCCATCGCCATGCTCAAGGGCTACCAGCTCACGGGCAACCGCAAGTGTCTGGCCTGGTTCGAGAAGCTCGATCAGTACATGTGGTCGCACTTCAAGGACGCGGAGTATCCCGAATGGTTCGGCTATCTGAACCGCCGCGGCGAGGTGCTGCTGCCGCTCAAGGGCGGCAAATGGAAGGGTTGCTTCCACGTGCCGCGCGGACTCTACCAGTTGTGGCGGATTCTGCAGCAGTGCGCCGCACAATCCGCCTCCGACGAAAAACAACCGATAACCGCAGAAACCCTATAACCTCAACACGCATCACGACATGAAAAAAATCGCACTTTTCCTATCCGTCGTAATCGCCACGGCCATGGCGGACACCGCCGCAGCAAAACCCGACACGCTGAGCATCGACAAGACCTACTACCCGGGGCGCCGTGCCTTCTACGAACTCACGCCCGTCAAGAAGCACAACATCGTCATGCTGGGCAACAGCCTCACGGAACGCGGCCTGTGGGGCGAATATTTCCAACCGGCCTACGTGCTCAACCGCGGCATCGGCGGCGACTGCGTATCGGGCATGATCGCCCGCCTGGAGACCATCCTTTCGGGCAAGCCCAAGGCCATGTTCATCATGGCGGGGACCAACGACCTGATCTTCTCGAAGACCTCCTACGAAAAACTGCTCGAACAGTACGAACGCATGCTGGACATCATCGCCCGGGAGAGCCCCCGCACGAAGGTCTACATCCAGAGCCTGCTTCCGCTCGTCGAGGACCGGCAGGATTATTTCAAGGGCAAAAACAAGCGTATCGCCGGATTCAACGCCGTGCTGCGGGAGATGGCCGAGCGTCGCAATCTGCCCTACATCGACATCTGGAGCGCCATCCAGAACAACGGCGCCCTGCCCGAAGAATTCACCCACGACGGCATCCACCTTACGGGACCGGGCTATGCCGTTTGGGTCGAAACGCTGCGCCCCTACATGAAACCCTACATGAAAAAGTAGTGCCGCGATGCGATTTCGCACGACGACACTGCTGCTCGTGCTGCTCCTGACGACGGCACGAACGACCCCGGCCCGGCCCGTATCGAAGGATACGAGCCGGGCTGCGGCCTTTCGGGCCGGCTGTCCGAAAGCCGACGGCGCGAATCTCGCGGTCGAACTGCGCGGCGGGGAGCTTCGGATCCGCTTCGCGGAGTCCGAGGGCCGGAACCTCCGCTACACCTTCCGCCGGTGCATGTTCAACGAGCTGTTCACCTTCTACGAAGTCGCCGTCGAGGAGCGGAACACGGAAACCGTGCTCAACCGGGCCACGAGCGACAACCTCGGGCCCCTGGGAATCGACGGCTACGGATGGGCCGGAGCGAATCACTCCTGGCGGGAGGGCGGCACCGTCCGCACGGCCCGGCACGTCGGAGTATCGATCGAGGCCGACGGCCGGTGCATCGGGGGCGACACGTCGCTGCGGGCCCGTGAAGTGACGATCCGCGTGGAGAACCGGATCTTCGACCCGCGGATGCCCGTCGCAGACTCCGCCGGGAGAGCGGAACTGCAAACCCCGCTGTGCACCGAACGGGTATGCTACCGCGTGCGGGAAAACAACATCGAAGTAGCCGTATCGCACGAGTTCCACAACTCCGTCCCGGCGACGATCCGCACCTACTACGGCATGCAGTCGATGTTCTGCGACGAGACGCATACGCTCACCCCCGACGGAGCCTATGCCGACTGGACCCCGCAGGCCGCGGTTTCCCACTTCACCAAGGGCGACTACCCCGCATTCCGACGCTTCGTCGAGAAAAACGACCGCGCCTATCAATCGAGCTGGCTGCTGCCCGAAGGTACGGGCGACCACGCCCGGCTCGACGATTCGGACGCGGTATTCATCGGCAACTCCTACGGCAAGAGCTACCACCGGCTTCTGGCCCGGCAGCCGGTGCACGAGGGGGACCGGCTGCACTGGCGCGGCGTCTACACCTGGTTCACCTCCCCGATCGCCGACGACGGGGAGCTGTTGTGCTACGAAGCGCTCGCGGGAGAGCAACGGGTGCTGGCGATCGACTGCAAACGACGCTGCGACCGCACCGTAACGCTTCCCGGCAGGTCGTTGCGCAGGCTGCGCACGATTGATCGTCACGGCGACATCAGCATCCGACGCACCGGCGCGCACACCCTGCGCATCCGCTGCGAAGGCCCCGCAAGCTGCATTCTCCGCACGGAGGTGCTGCACCGCATCGAATCGGAAAATCGGTAGATCAGCTCTCCGACCGACGCGCAGACGGCCATTCCCGGAATCGCACGGCAGCGGCCTCGGCAACGAAAGCCCGCTTCGCAAGTCTTGCGAGTTCTGCGGGCGGTATCCTGCAAAACCTGTTTTTTCAATACCCGGGAGGGGGTCCTCTTCCTTTCGAAAGATTCGACATTGACATCGAAAATACGCCCTTCATATCCGATGCTCGACATCATACATCCCGTTAATGTGAGACATGCCGTGATTAAAATGAATGATGCAACCCTGTGAATACATCATATAATTTTCAATACATCTATATCCCTTACTTATGTGATCTCCGTTTTTTTCGTCGCTGTATTCGGCGTTGCTGTTCTTCGTAAGCCCTTGCATCGGCCAGATCCAATACCGTATCGACGATTCCCGAAATGGGATTTGCCGTGTGACTCCGTTGTTCTCGTCGCTGTTCCGGACGTTGTTCTGCGACCTGTTGCATCTCTTTCGGCGCCGGATATAACTCGTTAAAGGCGTTCGCCGAAACTCTTTCCCCAGCAGCGATCCGTTGGCGACGATACCCGTGTTGTGGTCGATAAACGTTACGCCGTAAATTCTGCCTACCGGATTGATCCGGAAGATAGCATCTATATTGTCGGCCTTGAGCAGCCGCCGGAACTCGTCCCGCGTATTATGCGGACTCATGGCATCCCGAACGGCTCGCCGCAACCTCCCGAGGGCATCGTTTTCTCTCAATGCAGCCTTCGACCTCTCGTAGTATTTCTGCAAAGCCCGATAACCTACGTCCTTGCCGATCTTACTCGACTTGAACGGCGTGCCGACGCCGTATCCGTCGTCGGTCATGGCTCCGTAGACGATGCCGGCATAACTTCGCCCGTCGATGGTTCCTGTGCGTTCCTCAATGGAGACATTGAACCGCTCCAGCAGCGTGCGCAACTCCCCATAGGAGGAGCATTTGTAATTGCGCAGACACGACCGCACGACAGACGATACCTGCTGCTTGACATTCCCCTCGGGATAATTCACTTTCCGCAGGCTCTCCCTGTCCGTCAGTTCCTGCCCCTTGATACTCGGATGCAGATTATATTTCCGTTCTAATTCCCGCAATACGGACATGGAACGGTCGTATTCATGCGAAGATGTTCGCGCGAGATATCCTTATGTTTGAAAACAATATAGGGCTGATTTCCGTAGCCCATTTTCTGCATGTTGTATTCATTTGCGATTTCCCGGAGCTGTTCGTCGGTCAGTTTATCTTCCGGCGAAGGGTTCAGCGAGACATGGAATACCGTATTGGTCGTCCTGCGGTTGGCTTCGAGGTACGGCCGGAAACTCTCCATGCAGGCGTCGACATCCATTCGTCCGTGTTTGTCGAAGGGCTCCAGCATCTGCTGCCAATAGAGGATTTTGGCTTCATCCCGGTCTACTTTCTCCTTGTTGTAGTGTAAAGCCCCGCCGGGCGAGGATCCCGACCTTATATTCGCAACCACTCCTTAGCCTGTTTTGCAAAGTTCAGAATCTCGATACTGAGGGCTTTCAGCTCACGCGTCCGCTGCTCCAACATGGCGATCTGATGCGGGATCGTGATGTTGGAAAAGTGCGCATTTACGGCTTTTACAATCTGATTATAGTTGTTTCCCAGCTTCTGAAACTGGAAGTAAAAGTCGTTCAGCCGCGCGACGAACTGCACTTTCGAGGGGTCGCGTTTGACGACGACGAACTCCTCGCCGAAGATTCTTTTGACAATAAACCGGCTCCGGTTATGCTCCGATCCGGCCTTTGTGAGCAGTTCGTTGAAACGGAGATGCTGCTCTTCATTGAGCCGGAAAGAGTATTTATAACTCGGTGTTCGGAGCTTCTTGCCGGTCATGTCGGTCTGTTTTCGGTTGGTATCCATAATATCGGTTCAAAAGGCGTTCGACTGGGGAGAACGCCCGGCCTCGCAGAGCGAGGACCTTTGTCGGACAAACGGTAGTTTGTCGGACAAAGGTACAGCTCGCTGTTATCTGGCGATAACAAAAATCCGCGGCGGAAAATTTTTTGTGAAAACTTTGAAAACCTCCGCTACGGCTTCCGAGGGCGGGTCTTTCCCGGTTACAATATTACAACCGTGCGGGCGTGTCCCGTCCTGAAAAAGGTTTACAGTGATTGATAATTAAAGATAAACATTT
>NZ_QTXM01000025.1:0-32195 GCF_003461645.1 Alistipes sp. AF14-19 | reverse complement strand
AAATGTTTATCTTTAATTATCAATCACTGTAAACCTTTTTCAGGACGGGACACCGCGATGACGCTGATGTCCGTCATAAATCGGCAAATAGAGAGATAAAAATTCTATTTGCTTTTTTATCAGATATTTCGTATATTTATATAGAGTTGTTTGACAGGATGAACCTCGATGTAAGTTTATTCGAGACTTACGTTTCTAAATCATTACCTCATAAAAAAACAACGCCGTAACTTATTAGGTTACAGCATTGTTTTGTAAATCCTCGGAAACCGCGGGAGAGGGCGGGGATTTTCATGCAGGAACGGCCGCAGGCACACCGACCGGACCGAAGCCGACAGCATTACATAACCGCATCGTTACACGGAACGGACAGACGTGCAACCGCGTAATGGGTCGCAGAGCGCGACCAGACGAGGCGGTGCGAAACGGGCCGGAGATGGAGTGAGCCGGATCGGAATATGGGTGAATCCGAGCAAGAGCCAACCGGAACCGCAGCGTGCGGCCGGGAAAAGCCGGAAACGGAAAGCGAAAGACAGAGGGAGGGCCGAAAGCGGGAAAACGAGAACGGAGAGCAAACCGGGATGGGCCGGAAGCGGGGAACCGCCGGGAAGGGCGGATCAGGCTTTTCCGGGCAAAAGCGATTCGGACCGCCCTTCCGCACAGGCCGCGCGCAGGCGGTCGGCCAGTTCGGGAACTCCCTCGGCGGCACGTTTGCGGATCACCTCCAGCGGATTGCGCACGCCGCGAATCGCCGGCCGTCCCGGGTCGACCACGTAAACCGGAATGTCGGGACGCACGCAGCGCACCAGCGACGCCGCAGGATAGACCGCCAGCGACGTTCCGACCACCATCAGGATGTCGGCCCCGGCGGCAAGTTCCGCCGCACGGTCGAATTCGGGAACCGGCTCGCCGAAGAAGACGATATGCGGACGCAGCAGCGAACCGTCGGGAGCGCGGTCGTCGAAACCCTGCTCGACGCCGTCGAACGGCAGGATGAGCGACGGATCGTCCGTCGAACGAAGTTTGGTAAGCTCCCCGTGCAGGTGGAGAATATGCGTCGAACCCGCCCTTTCGTGCAGATTGTCGACATTCTGGGTGATGACCCGGACGTCGAAATCGCGTTCCAGACCGGCAATCGCCCGGTGGGCGGCGTTCGGCTCGGCCTTGAGCATTTCGGCACGCCGCTCGTTGTAGAAACGGATGACGCCCCGACGATTGAAATCAAGCGCTTCGGGAATGCAGACCTCCTCGATCCGGTAATTCCCCCATGTTCCGTCGGAGTCGCGGAACGTCGCCAAACCGCTGTCGGCGCTGACGCCGGCGCCGGTGAAGACAACAAGTTTTTTCATTGCATGATGTAGTTTCGCCCGGTAAAGGTAACAAATTTATGGCATAGTTCGTGCAAGATCGGTCCGATGTAAACCAAATAAATATTTTTACGCTATGGATCAACAGAAACACACCACCGAAGACACCCTGACCGACATTTTCGGCTCGAAAGAGATGCGTTCGCCCGCTCCCACGGAATTCATTCCCAAGAACAAGACAGCACCCGAAATCGCCTATCAGCTGGTCAAGGACGAGACCTATCCCCAGACCCAGCCGAGGCTCAACCTGGCGACGTTCGTGACCACCTACATGGACGACTACGCCACACGGCTGATGAACGAAGCCATCAACATCAACTACATCGACGAGACGGAGTATCCGCGCGTCGCGGTGATGTGCGGCCGCTGCCTCAATATCGTGGCCAACATGTGGAACTCGCCCGAAAAGGCCGAGTGGAAAACCGGCGCGCTGGGCATCGGATCGTCCGAAGCATGCATGCTGGGCGGAGTGGCCGCATGGCTGCGCTGGCGGGCGCGCCGCAAGGCCGCAGGCAAACCCTTCGACAAACCCAACCTGGTGATGAGCACCGGATTCCAGGTCGTGTGGGAGAAGTTCTGCCAGCTGTGGCAGATCGAGATGCGCACCGTGCCCCTGACGCTCGACCACCCGACGCTCGACATCGGCGAGGCGCTGAAGGCCTGCGACGAGAACACCATCTGCATCGTGCCCATCGCCGGCGTGACATGGACGGGTCTCGACGACGACATCGAGGGTCTCGACAAGGCGCTCGACGCCTACAACGCCAAGACGGGCTACGAAATCCCGATCCACGTCGACGCGGCTTCCGGAGGTTTCATCCTGCCGTTCCTACACCCCGAGAAGAAGTGGGACTTCCGCCTCAAATGGGTGCTGTCGATCTCCACGTCGGGCCACAAGTACGGACTGGTGTACCCCGGACTGGGATGGGTCGTATGGAAGGACAAGAAGTACCTGCCCGACGAAATGTCGTTCTCGGTCAACTACCTCGGCGCGAACATCACGCAGGTGGGCCTGAACTTCTCGCGGCCGGCGGCGCAGATTCTCGGCCAGTACTACAACTTCATCCGGCTGGGATTCGAGGGGTACAAGGAGGTGCAGCAGAACTCGATGGACATCGCCAAATACTGCCACGAGCAGATCGGCAAGATGCCGTGCTTCCGGAACTACGCCAAAGAGGTCGTCAACCCGCTGTTCATCTGGATGATGGACCCCGAATACGACAAGAAGGCCAAATGGACGCTGTTCGACCTGCAGGCCGCCTTGCAGCAGAGCGGCTGGATGGTCCCGGCATACACCATGCCCAAGAACATCGACGAGATGATCGTCATGCGCATCGTGGTTCGCCAGGGCATGTCGCGCGACATGGCCGACATGCTTCTGGGAGACATCCGCAACGCCGTGGCCGAGTTCGAGAAACTCCGGTACCCCACGCCCTCGCGCATCAAGTACGAGAACAAGGAGCACCAGAAAGGCAAGGTCTACACGCATTGATGCGGCCGGAGGTCACCGGACCTCCGACTGCCGGAACGCTGGCGGGAAAAGCGGCCTTCGGACCGCAATTTCGGCCATAGCATCCAAAAGAGGCTTCTCAAGCCGCCCCTGAAGGGCGCTTTCTCGCGGCCGGCAACGGCTGACCGAACATTCAGGGACCTTCCCCGCGACACGCGCCCCCTCCGGGCGGCAGAACGCCGGACGGCTCACGCTTCACCCCCGAAGCGGAGCCGTCTTTTTCATTTGCGGCGGGAGGCTTTTCCGGACCTTCGGCGGCGGCCTACGCAAGCCCGGCGCTGCCGCCACGGACCGGAAAAACGCCCCCGCAGCGACACGACGCAACGAACAAAACATAGGGCGCAAAGGACTTGCCGGGACCGGAAAAAATACGTATCTTTCGTGCGTTTTATCCCCAACGTCTATGAAAGAGAATTTCGACATTTTCCTGATCGTCATGGCCCTTCTGGCCGCCGTGGTCTACGCCGCGCTGCACTTCTTCGAGGCGGGCTACGGCTATCTCTTCGACCGCCGCTACGGGCCACCCGTGCCCAACCGCGTGGGCTGGATGGTGATGGAATCTCCGGTTTTCATCCTCATGTGCGTGCTGTGGGCCTCGTCCGAAAGGATGTGGCAGGCCGGGCCGCTGGCGCTGTTCTGCCTGTTCCAGGCCCACTACCTCCAGCGGGCCTTCATCTTCCCGCTGCTGATCCGCGGCAAGGGCCGCATGCCCCTCGGCATCGTCGTGATGGGCATGGTCTTCAACACGCTCAACGCCCTGATGCAGGGAGGCTGGATTTTCTACGTCTCGCCCGCTGACTACTACGCCGGATGGTTCGCACAGCCCTATATCTATATCGGCGGGGCGTTGTTCGTGGCCGGAATGGCCGTAAACCTCCATTCGGACCACATCATCCGCCACCTCCGCCGCCCGGGCGACACGCGCCACTACATCCCCCGCGGGGGCATGTTCCGCTACGTCTCGTCGGCCAACTACTTCGGCGAACTGCTCGAATGGGTGGGATTCGCCGTAGCCTCGTGGTCGTGGGCCGGAACGGTCTTCGCATGGTGGACCTTCGCCAACCTCGCACCGCGCGCCGCATCGCTGCGCCGCCGCTACGAGCAGGAGTTCGGCGAAGAGTTTTCGCGCCTTCGCCGCAAACGGATCATCCCCTTCATCTATTGACCCGCCTAAAAGGCGGGGTTCAGGTTGCGGATGGTCCGTTACAACGTTTTTCACCCAGTTCTGCGCCCGCCGGATTAAGAAGACGACTTCAGGGACGACGCAAGAATTTCACGTTTCGGAACGAGGTCTGCGCATCCGACTTTCAACCCTCAACTTCTAACTCTCAACTTTCAATTCAATGTCCTCTACACTTTTCACCCCTTATAAATTAGGCCCCGTCACGCTGCGCAACCGCACGATCCGTTCGGCGGCCTTCGAATCCATGGGCAAGGACTTCGGTCCCACCCGGCAGCTCAAGGACTACCACGTCGCCGTAGCCCGCGGCGGCGTGGGCATGACCACGCTGGCCTATGCCGCCGTGTGCCGCAGCGGACTGTCGTTCAACAAGCAGCTGTGGCTGCGTCCCGAGATCGTCCCCGGACTGCGCGAAATCACCGACGCCGTGCACCGCGAAGGGGCCGCCGCGGCCATCCAGATCGGACATTGCGGCAACATGACCCACTGGACCACCGCCGGGCAGATGCCCATCGGCGCCTCGACGGGATTCAACCTCTACGCCTACACGCCCGTGCGGGGCATGAAGAGACGCGAGATCGAACAGGTGGCCCGCGACTTCGGCACGGCGGTGCGCACGGCCCGCGACGCCGGATTCGACTCGGTGGAGGTGCACGCCGGGCACGGCTACCTCATTTCGCAGTTCCTGTCGCCCTACACCAACCACCGGCACGACGAATACGGCGGCTCGCTCGAAAACCGCATGCGCTTCATGCGCATGTGTCTGGGCGAGGCCGTGGAGGCGGCCCGGGCGTGCGGCATGGCGATCACCGTGAAGCACAACATGTACGACGGCTTCAAAGGGGGCATTGAAATCCCCGAGAGCATCGAGATCGCCAAAGTCATCGAATCGTTCGGCGTGGACGGCATCGTCCTCTCGGGCGGATTCGTCTCGAAGGCCCCGATGGCCGTCATGCGGGGGCTGATCCCGATCTACACCATGAGCTACTACTCGCCGCTGTGGCTGCGCTACTTCATCCGCTGGTGCGGTCCCTTTATGATAAAACAGTTCCCCTTCGAGGAGTGTTATTTCCTCGAAGACGCCAAGAAATTCCGGGCCGCCCTGAAAGGTCCGCTGATCTACGTCGGGGGACTCGTCAGCCGCGAGGGCATCGACCGGGCGCTGGACTCGGGATTCGAGCTGGTTCAGATGGCCCGGGCGCTCGTCAACGACCCGGCGTTCGTCGCAAAGCTCCGCGAGGGCGACGCGGCGACGCGAAGCGCCTGCGACCACCGCAACTACTGCATCGCGCGGATGTACTCCGTGGACATGAAGTGCTGCAAGCATTGCGACAACCTCCCGCGACGGATCGTCGAAGAACTCAAACGCCTGCCGTGATGAAACGCGAAGCAATCACACCGTGCGGGGAGCGCAGCGCCTCGCCCGCAGCCGTTTCCGGAAGCGGCCGCAGCGTCGGCCGGCGGGGAGCCGTCGCCCCGGGAAGCGCCTGGGCGCTGGTCACGGGAGCCGGGTCGGGCATCGGACGCTGTTACGCCCTGCGGCTGGCGGCGCTGGGCTACAACCTGGTGCTGGCGGGCAACCGCCGCGAACCGCTGGAGACGGTATGCAGCGAAATACTCGCCGCCGGAGCGGGTCCGGACGGCGGCGTCCGGAAAGCGGCATCCCCCGCCGCCGGGTTCCGGCCCGAGGTGCGGATCGTGGAGATCGACCTGGCGCGCATCGAAGCCGCTGCGGAGCTGTGGGAGGCCGTGCGACGCGAAGGAGCCGCCATCGACGTACTGGTGAACAACGCCGGGATATTCTCGTTCCGCGACATCCTGCAAACCCCCGCCGAGCGCATCGAGCGCATCATCCTGCTGCATGACCTGACGAACACCCAACTGTGCCGGATGGCGGCGGCCGACATGGTGCGCCGCGGCTGCCGGGGGCACATTCTCAACATGTCCTCCTACTCGCTGTGGATGCCCTTTCCGGGACTGGCCCTGTACAGCGCGTCGAAGGCCTACCTGCGGTCGTTCTCGGTGGCCTTCGCGAAGGAGGTCCGCGAGCACGGCATCCGCGTCACGGCGGTCTGCCCGGCGGGTGTGGCGACCGACCTCTACGGACTGACTCCCCGCTGGCAGCGCATCGGCACGCGCCTCGGGGTGCTTATCACGGCCGACTCGTGCGCCCGGCGCGGACTGCGCGCCCTGTGGCGGGGACGCCGGTGCATCGTCCCCGACTGGTGGAACCGCGTGTGGATTCCCCTCTGCAAGATGCTGCCGATGTGGGTGCTGCGTCCGGTCCGCAGGTTCACGATGAAGTTTCAGAAATAGGCTCTTCGAGCACGAAAAAACAATAAATTATGAACACAATCAAAACCGTCGTCTTCGACCTCGGAGGCGTGCTGGTCGATCTGGACATAGACCGCTGCACCGGAGCCTTCCGGAGCCTCGGAATGGATGCCGTGGCCGATCTGATCAACCCCTACTACCCCGCCGAGATGATCGGACGGCTGGAACACGGCGTCATTTCGTTCCACGAAGCCTGCGACGAAATGCGCCGCCTGTCGGGCACGCCCGAGGTAACCGACGCGCAGATCGCCTGGGCCTACGGCCAATTTCTCGTGCGCATCCCGGTCGCGAAACTCCGCCAGATAGACGCCCTGCGCGAGCGCGGAATCCGGACCTGCGTGCTCTCGAACAACAACCCCGCGTCGATGAAATACATCCGACGGATGTTCACGGCCGACGGCAAGACGATGGACGACTATTTCGATGCCGTTTTCCTCTCCTACGAACTGCACGAGCTGAAGCCCTCGGAGGCGATTTTCCGCAAGATGATCGCCGCAGGCGGCATGCGCCCCGAAGAGACGCTTTTCATCGACGACGGACAGAAGAACGTCGACGCCGCGCAGAGACTCGGATTCGCGGTCTACATGCCCGGTCCGGGGGAGGATTTCGGCCACATACTCGACAATCTCAACCGTTACGAAGAGATACTGTAAAATCGCGCAGGCCGACTGATGCCGCCCGTCGCCGCGGCCGTGTCGCCCGTGAGGAAAAGCCGCGTCGAAAAGCACGGTCGCGAACTTGCCGTGGGCGGCTCGGTCGGCCGCCGGACGCAACGGAAACCGCGCCGTCGGCAGGGAGCGCATCATCCGCGTCATACGCAGAAACCGCGCCGCCAGCCGAAAGCCCGCCGATCCGGCAAAGACAGGAACAAAACAAAGCACCCCCTCCGGTCGCAGGACCGGAGGGGGTGCCTCATTTCATACATCGTCTGTCGGAGTGACAGGATTCGAACCTGCGACCCTCTGGTCCCAAACCAGATACGCTACCGGACTGCGCTACACTCCGAACGCCGCGGCTTCCGCCGGAATTTCAATAAAAAAGCAGACCACCCTATCGAGCAGTCTGCCGATTTGTCGGGGAGACTGGATTCGAACCAGCGACCTCCAACTCCCGAAGCTGGCGCGCTAACCGGACTGCGCTACACCCCGAACAAGTGCCCTTATCGTTTTAAGAGCGCACAAAGATAAGTTTAAAATCCGAAAAGACAAAATTATTTCCGAAAAAACATTCTTCAAAAATAACGGACCGGACTCAAAAGCCCCGCAGCGGACGATCGCGGCCGCCTCGCAGCGCCCGGTCCGCCCCGGCGGCGGAGGAGGCGGAGGCGGAGGAAAATCCCGGCTTCCGGAACAAGAGACCGATTTTTTCGTATATTGATACCGCAACAACGCTTTCACGGGCCAGGAGGCGCAACCGCCCCGGATGCAATCCGGTTTTGCGGCCGCCCGTTTTTTCATGTTTACAGACAATGACCGCCAAACTGCTGCTCATACTCCGCTTCTACCGCTCGGCGATGCTCCTCTTCTGCGGAGCGGCGAGCCTCGCCCTGGCATGGGTCGCCAAGGTCCACGGAACGCCGATCGTCCCGGCCCTGCTGTTGGGAAAGGCTTTGATTTACCCGCTTTTCCTCTACGTGTGGATCATCCCGCGCTATTCCGATGAATTCTACTATTACCGCAACCTCGGCATCTGCCGCCGAACACTGCTGGGCGTAAGCTGCGCGGTGGATTTCGGGTTATGCTGTCTTTTGCTGAACTATTCCGCCGCCCTGCTGCATGCCGCCCGCTGAAAAACATATTCTCGAAATCGACTCCGCAGAGCTGGCGTTCGGCGAACGGCGCATTCTCTCGGGTGTTTACCTGCTCGTCGAAACAGGCGGCGTGACGGCTGTGCTCGGGCGCAACGGATGCGGAAAAAGCTGTCTGATGAAGATTCTGTCGGGGTCGCTGAAAGCGGGATTCTGCTCAATGCGCATCGACGGGAAATGGCACAGACGGTTTACCGAAAAGGAGATTCGCTACCTTCCGCAGCATCCGTTCATTCCCGGATGGTTGCGGCTGGAACGCGCACTCGGCGATTTCAGGCTGCAAAGGGAAGACCTGGAACGGTGGTTTCCGGAGTTCATTTCCCTGCGCGGAACCCGCATCGGGGAGCTGTCGGGCGGGGAACAGCGGATTCTGGAATGTTTCATCATCCTGCGCAGCCCGGCCCGGTTCATCCTGCTCGACGAGCCGTTCTCGCAGATTGCACCCCTGCACGTTGCAACGCTCCAAACACTCATCCGGCAGGAAAAGGCCTCGAAAGGGATTTTGCTCACCGACCACATGTACCGCCACGTGACCGGCATTGCCGACCGGCTGTACGTAATGGCCGACGGGCAGGCCTATCCGTGCGAAAACGACGAAGACCTGGTCCGGCGGGGCTATCTGAACCATCTCTGAACGGTCACAGCCGGTGGTAGTGGCAGTAGAGCAATTCGCCGTCGTCGCCCCGCAGGTGCATGCCGCCGCCCTGGCAGTAGCGGAACATCGAGCAATCGGCGCATTCGCCCCTGCGCGCCCATTCGCGGTCGCGGAACGGCTCGAAGCGGTTCTGCCACACGTCCCAGAACCGATCCCGGTAGATGTTTCCCTGATGGTAGTTGGCGCGGATCGACGTGCACCCCGAAATGGCCCCGTCGACACGGATCGAAGCCACCGAAACACCCGCGGCGCATTGGTAGAAATGGTCGCGGACCTCGGCCTCGTAACCGCCCAGGAAGCCTTCGCAGGCATAGCTGACCTCGATCCGGCCCTCCTGCCGCGTGCGGCGGATGAACTCCAGCATCTCCCGGAACTGGGCGTCGGTCATCCGCAGCGTCGGGTCGTTCTTGGCACGCCCCATCGGGAAAATCGAGAAGAGCCGCCAGTGGCGCACCCCCTCCGAAAGGAGCATGTCGCGGAAGGCCTCCAGCTGCGGGACCATCGCCCCCGTGACACAGGTGACCACGTCGTACGACAGCGAGGGTTCGCGCACGATCATCCGCACGGCCTCCAGCGCGCGGTCGTAACTGCGGGGATTCCCGCGGATATAGTTGTGTTCGCGCTCGAAACCGTCGAGGCTCACCGAAACCGATTTCAGCCCCGCGTCGAGCAGACGGCCGAAACGTTCCGGGGTCAGGGCCATGCCGTTGGTCACCATGCCCCACGGGTAGCCGCGGCGCGTGACCTCGGCGCCCGCCTCCTCCAGGTCCGCGCGGACGAGCACCTCGCCGCCCGAGAAGATGACCAGCACGTCGGCGGGATCGACGTGGGGCGTCACCTCCTCGTCGAGCACCTTCAGAAAATCAGCCAGCGGCATGTCCGCCACGCCGGGGTCCACCCGGCAGTCGCTGCCGCAATGGCGGCACGAAAGGTTGCAGCGCAGCGTGCACTCCCAGAATAGCGTATCGAGACGGTGTTCGCGCACCGTCGAAGCATAGAGTTCGGAAAAAATATTGAGGGCCAGTCGTTTGCGAAGCCCCAGCCGGCGGCGTGACATGGCTTATTTCCTGCCGACGGAAGGGTCCTCCTCCTGCGGACGTTCGGCCACGGGAGGCAGCGAATCGGGACGTTCGCGTTCCAGGCGTTTGAGCCGCTCGTTGCGGACGCTGTCCTGCCGGGGCGTCCGCACGCCGTACATGACCACCACGCGGCGGGGAAATTCGGGGTATCCCTTTACGGCCGTCGTATCGGCGCCCTGCGTCTTCGCGGTGTCCTCCTTGGGAGCGTTTTTCACCGACGTACAGGCTGCGGAGAAGCCCAGAAGGGCTGCCAGCGCGAGTTTCAGATTTCTGTTCATAACGCCATGAGGTTTAACATTCTCAATGCAAAGATAAGAATTTTCCGCACAAGACGAAAAAACATGCCAAAAAGTTTTGAAAGCCAATGTTTTTTATTTTACTTTGCCGAACACATTAACACTTTAATTCTCTATTTTTATGACAGGTAAGGTAAAATGGTTCGATGGCAAGAAAGGCTACGGATTCATTACGGCGGAGAACGGAAAAGAGATTTTCGTACACTTCTCGGGCATCGCAAAGGACGGCTTCAAGTCGCTCAACGAAGGTCAGGCAGTCGAGTTCGAAGTTGGCTCCGGTGCCAAGGGAGAACAGGCTATTAACGTAACTGTAGTTGAGTAATCGCGCAAACTATAATTACAGAGAGCAAAAAAGGAGGTCCCCTCGAACCGGAGGCCTCCTTTTTTCTTGCCCGTTTGAAAAAAAAGCAGTACTTTTGGGCGTCCGAAACCGAAAAAAAGGTTCTCAAAACATAAAAACCCTATCAAAACCATGAAAGAAGCAATCGCAATTCTGACCGGCGGCGGACCGGCTCCCGGCATGAATACCGTAGTGGGCAGTGTCGCTAAAACGTTCCTGCGCCAGGGCTATCGCGTCATCGGCCTGCACGAAGGTTACACGGGCCTGTTCAACCCCTCGCCCCGCACCGTAGACATCGACTACCCGATGGCCGACGGCATCTTCAACCAGGGAGGTTCGTTCCTGCAGATGAGCCGTTTCAAACCCAAGGACTCGGATTTCGAGAACAACTTCAACCTCAAGTTCTTCACCGACAACAACATCAAACTGCTGGTGACCGTCGGCGGCGACGACACGGCTTCGACCGCCAACCGTATCGCCAAGTTCCTCGAGGCCAAGAAATACCCCATCGCCAACATCCACGTGCCGAAGACCATCGACAACGACCTGCCGCTTCCGAAGGGCACGCCGACGTTCGGCTACGAGTCGGCCAAGGACAAGGGCGCAGTCATCGCCCGCGCCGTCTACGTCGACGCACGCACGAGCGGCAACTGGTTCGTGCTGGCTGCCATGGGCCGTTCGGCCGGCCACCTGGCATTCGGCATCGGCGAGGCCTGCCACTACCCGATGATCGTCATTCCCGAGATGTTCGACAAGACGGAAATCACCGTCGAGAAGATCGTCAACCTGGTGATTTCGTCGATCATCAAGCGTAAGATCATGGGCATGGACTACGGCGCAGCGGTGATTTCCGAAGGCGTGTTCCACGCGCTGTCGGACGAGGAGATCCGCAAGAGCGGCATCCACTTCACCTACGACGAGCACGGACATCCCGAGCTGGGCAAGGTGTCGAAGGCGCACATCTTCAACGAGATGATCGAGATGAAGCTCAAGGAGCTGGGTCTCAAGGTCAAGAGCCGTCCGGTGGAGCTGGGCTACGAAATCCGCTGCCAGACCCCGATCGCCTACGACCTGACCTACTGCTCGGAGCTGGGTATCGGCGTGCACAAGCTCTTCGCCGAGGGCAAGACGGGCTGCATGGTTTACGTGGATTCGGAGGGCAACGTCTCGCCGCTCTACCTCAAGGACTTGCAGGACCCCACGACGGGCAAGATTCCGCCCCGTCTGGTGGACATCAAGTCGGACAAGTTCACGTCGGTGGTGGAGACCATTCTCAACGCCATCACCCCGGCCGACTACGAAGCCGCCAAGGCTTACGTTCCCAATCCCGAGGAGTACGACTTCCACAAGATCCTGAACTGGAAATAATCCGGTCGCAATCCCATACTCTGATCCCCGCCTCAACAAGGCGGGGATTTTTTTCGCAAAATATTTGCTCGGGGGGGGGATTTCGTATATTTGCATCCCAGAATAACCCAATTCATCATGGAAAAGACCGAAAAACCGGTGTTCGAGCCGATGCCCGAAACACCTGCGGAGCCGGCATCCACGGTCTCCGAATCCGCCGGACAGCCGGCGGCATCGCTCGCCGAAGCGAAAAAGAACATCCTCGTCGGACTGCTGTGGTGCGTCGGCGGACTGGCTTTCAGTTTCATCTCCTACTATTTCACCGAAGCCGGAGGCCGTTACGTCATCGCCACGGGAGCCATCCTCTGGGGTGTCTGGCAGGCAATCATGGGATTATACGTCTGGCTGAAAATCAAGCATGGAGCCGGCGAATACGCCGCCTTTTGGCGCATGCTTGCAACAGCCGTCTGCACCGCCCTGCTCATCGGATACCTCACGGTGCTCTCCACGCAGCTGGTGGACGAAGGCGGCGAGCTGCCGCTGCTCGACACCGAACAGACCTATGATTGCACGGACCTCGGGCTGCGAATCCGAATTCCGGCCGGATACTCCGCCCTCGAAGAGAGCATTGAACCCGAAACCGACTCAACCTACGCCCGCTACACGATGTACGTCCTCGACGGCGAATGGGAATTCAACATCGACGCCCTGCAAGATGTCTTCGATCCCGAGGCAAAGAACATCGCCGACCTCTCGGACTACTGCGCGAGCCGCGATTCGGCCTACTACGACGGCGGGATCATCAAGGCCTCGCGCCCCCTCGTATCGAACGGCACCGACATGCTGTACAGCGAAGGCCGCCGGACCGAATATCCGGGATTCGTATTCACGGCCTACGACCTCAAACAGGGGCAGTCGCTCATCACCGTCGGCATCAGCTACCCCTCGAAGGAATACGGCAAGACGAGTACCCTCCGACGCGTCGAAGAACTGCTCCGAGGCATTGAGCTGACGCAGCCGGAGGAGACGGCAGGAACGGCAGAATAAAAATGATTCGCACGACAGAGAAGGGCAGCCTCCGGGCCATGAGTGGTCAAAAGATCGCAATCAACAGATATTCAGAATAATCCGACAGAGGGGTTGTTATTTTTTCTTGCAATGCAAGTCCGGCAGCCCGAACCGACGCAGCGACCGAGGGTAAAACAGCTCGCTGATTTTACCGAGGTGCAAGGAGGAAGCCGAAGGCAAGCCCCCGGCTGCGGAGGGCTGCAACATACATGTTTTGCCACTCCGCTGGCTTCGGGTTGAAAAACAGAGCGATTATTCAAGAGTAAAACTCAATGTAACAGCTTGTCACAATCTGCCGACCACGCGAGGCCTCCGGGCCGCTTTTTTATCCGAAGAGCGTCGGTTCGGGGGCGGGCGGCACGGGAGCCGCCGGACAGAGGTTGACGACCTCCAGTCCCCGGCCGAGGGCGCGGCGGACGGTGTAGCGGGTGCCGCCGGGCGAACCGTCGTACCACGCCACCAGGACGCGGGCGTTGTACACCAGAAAATCGTTGCGCACGGCATAGCAGCCCCGGTGGTAGGCCGGCGCAAGCACTTCGACGGAATCGGCCTCGGCCAGCACGCGCCGGAAGCGTTCGCGGTCGGCCGGGGAGAAGCGCATCTCCTGCCCCCGGAACGGAACCGCAGCGACGAGCCGCACGCCGGGCGCACGCTCCCGGAGTTCCAGCACCGCCTCGGCGGCGGCCAAATCGAAACCCACGGCCATGCCGCTCAAAAAGTTCCGGAAACCCCGCGCGTACAACTCCCCCACCGTCCGGCGCAGGGCGTCCGCAGCCGCGCCGCGATAGGTGCGATGGCCGGTAAAGGCGACGGATGTGCGGGAATCGGCGATCATGCGTCCAAAGGTAAGGCTTTGGCCCGGACTTTGCAAGCCCCATTGCTGAATTTAAACTTTCAGCAACTATGAAAAACACAGGAATTGCCATCGTATCGCTCGTGGGCGGCATGATCATCGGTTCGGCCCTCACAATGCTCTTCACGCCCCAGTCCGGTCCGGAACTGCGCCAGAAAATCAAGGATTCGATCGACGACGAGATCGACAAGGTGAAAGACAAACTCGGCAAAGTCGAGAGGGAGATCGAGGAAGCCCGCTGCAAATGCGACGAAAAATGACCCTCCCGGCACGACGCAACAATGGAGAATAAACCTTCCGGCGGCCGTTTCATAGCCGCGCTGCTGTTTTTCGCAACGACTGCGGGCATTGCCATCCTGCTGCTGCTCACGGCGCTGGTTATCTGGCTTTCGTCCGTTACGGGTTCGTTCATCGCCTCGGCGCTGATCGCAGGCGGCTTTTTCGCCGTCCTCGCACTCCTCGTCTACCTGTTCGCGATCCGCGACGCCGTGGAACAGATCCGCAGGCAGGCCGAAACGGTTTACGAGGTGGCCCATGCAGCGCAAACGGGCTACGAATGGCTCGCCGGAAAGGTTTCTCTGTTTCTGAAGCTCCGCGAGGAGTTGCAGAAAAAATGAAAAGCCGGAGCAGCATGCTGCTCCGGCTTTTTCGATAACGCCACTGCCGAGTGCGTCACAACGGAACGTCCGCTTCGACATATACCCGCGTATAGCTCTCATTGATACGCAGAAAGAGTTCGAAGCGATTGCTGAACCAGTCGCCGAGCCGGAATACCAGCTTCCCGCCGCGCCGCTCGCATTCGATAGCATAGCCGTCGTCGTCGAAAACGTGTTCGACATCGCCGGCCGGCAGCGACAGCGACACCTCCTGTTCGAGATGGTCGTAGTTGGAACGGTCGATCCGCAACACCGTACTCCCGTATTCGGGCAGTTTATAGGGCTTGGGCAGGTCGGTAACGTACCGGATCGCTGCGCCGACGGTCCTGGACTCCTCCGTAAGCGGCGACACCACGTAGATCTTCAGGTAATTCATCTTCTGACCCCCGATGGGCATGGCATGCTTTCCGGAGGGAAACGACATCAACACCCCTGGACGCACGGCCACGTAACCATGACCGGCCTGCACGGCAGCTGCCGACGCTCCCGTCACCAGCGACTTGGGCGCAACGGCCCCCAGACCGCCGACCTTGCCGAGCGCAAAAAGAACGCAATTGTCTCCGCTCACGAAATTCTGCGCCTTGTCGATATAGATGCCCGAATCGTCCAGCATGGTTTTGCCGTTGCTTTCATCCATCATATTGAGGGTGACGGTCCCTTCGGGATCGCCGGGAATCTTGTCGTCGGAGCAGGAAGAAACGCCGACAGCGAATGCCGCAAGCAGCAGCGGCAGAAGGAGCTTTTTCATTTCAAAATCGTCTTGTGTGAAGTGTAGCCGCGGCAAATATACGCAAAAAACAGCACTTACTCCCATCATATTGCATATATCTTTGATAGCATCATCACGAGACGATAATCCAACTATTTCAAACTCTTCTCCTTTAAACGGACATACTCCTGTACCCCAGCTTCGTTCATCTGAACGGCATAATTTTTTGGCCGTTTTCTCTATACGAAGCCGCAATATCTCCCGTTTGTAGGCTTCTTCCGTACGGTCTTGCCTTCAGGAAGCACCTCCTTAAACTCAGCATCAGCACGGATCAGCCCCTCCAGACCGCCTTGTTCATCCTGCTTTAACCATTTGCGAAAAGCGGCATCAGACACGTAGTGAAGCGTACAGAAATCACTCTATTTAAGTCGACCGTTCAACTTGAACTGGCGAATCAGAAACTCTTTTTCAAGAGGATTCAGATGTGCCATAAAAATTTCTCCTTACCGGTGGATGAAATTGAGGGCTGCCTTTTGTCCGTCAGAAGTCTCCTCTGTAGTGAGGGACATAGCCCCTCACTACAGAGGAGACTTTCAATAAACACCAAAGATACAACTTAACCCGTTGTGCATTTAGTATAAATGTATAAAAAAGATGTTCATGTTAGATAAAATCCGTACATTTATATATCTATCAATCACACAAATATAAAAAAGCAGTTTTAATATAAGTTACGAAAAAATGTTGGAAACCTTACAAGGCATAGAGCAAAAATCAAATTTTCGCAATCAACATCGTCTGCCCCGTATGAGCGATATCGAGGTTCCCACCCTCTTTCTGACGGCGAAATATATGGGCATAGATTCGGAATACCGATTGTTTCGTATGCTTCCCGATTATTTGCGACCCCGAATTGAGCGTAGCGTCTACAACCGCTGTCACAGAGCCTTACCCCCCCCCATTTGTCCGCTCTTCGCAAACGTATGGGCTAAAACATCTCCTCGGCTCCAGACTATCTGATTGTAGACAGTATGCCGCTGGAAGTATGCAGGATCAGTCGTAGTTTACGCTCAACGGTCTGCAAACAGGAATATTATTCTGCTCCTGACAAGGGATTCTGTGCTTCGCAACAGACTTGCTATTATGGCTATAAGCTGCATGTCGTCTGCTCGTTGGAGGGAGTGATCCGCAGTTTCGACCTCTCGAAAGCTTCGGTACATGATATTTATTATCTGAAAAATGTCAAGGAACTTTATCGGGACTGCGTCCTGTTGGACGACAGAGGCTATCTGAGCACCGACTACCGGTTGGATCTGTTCGAGAGTCAACGAATTGTGTTGGAAGTGCCCATACGACGAAATCAGAACGATTACAAGCTGCAACATCCTCTATTCCGACGCTGTCGAAAAAGAATCGAAACGCTTTTCTCGCAACTTTGTGACCCGTTTATGATCCAACGAAACTATGCCAAATAATTCAACGAATTCAGAACCAGGATAATCGCTTAAATGCACAACGAGGAACTTCAATCTTTTTCTACCTTCTCTTGTCTACTTTTTCGGCAGCAACAGCGTTTACCGAAAATATTTCGCGTAACTCAAAACACAGCTTGCACGCAAGTCCCGAACATGCAATGTCTCAGAGGCTCAAAAACGGGTCGAATAGCACGCCCCGTTGCCGCTTGTTCGCCGGCCAGCATAAAGAGGCGAACTAACTGTTCCCAAAGCCGACTTCGGGAACAAAACAGGTATAAAACGGAGGTCCTCTGCGGTCAATCCATCATGAATGATTGACGTCTCGCCTTTCGAAGCGGAATAGGCCTCGGTTCCGGCTTCGCTATGCAGGTAGCGGGTCGAGCAGAGGTTGATGATGCAGTCGCATTGCTGATTGCCGTTCTGCTGGCGGTGGAGAGCCAGTTGGCGGGAGGTGATGAAGACCGGGCGTAGGTTGGTGGCCATCAGCCGGTCGAACTCCTTGATCGAAAGTTCGGTGAGGGGCTTGAAGTGGCTGATTCCGACGTTGTTCACCAGGATGTCGATGTTGCCCAATGTCTCGAAGATCTCCTGCATACATCTTTTGAGGCTGACGGCATTGGTAACATCCAACAGATAGAAACGGGCACCGGCCTCTGCTGCGGTTTGGGCCCCGAGGACGGGATCAAGGTCGCAGAAGACTACTTGATCGCCTTGTCAGGCAAAGACTTCAACGATTCCTTTTCCGATTCCGTGGGCACCGTCCGTAACGAATACGCGTCTTTTCATGGCTTTCGGATTTTTTCTAGAAAAAAAGTGCAAGCCGGCCGCAGAGACAAAATTTTGTCGTCGATTTTGCAGTAGACGCGCCGGGTGAAGCGGATTCCGCTGGGGATGCGCCTGCAGGGGAGTTGCTTCGAGATTTTGACTGGTGCATGAGATTCCCCGGATCAGCGTAGATAATGTTGCGAGAAGAAAAGACGGATTACCGTTGCTTTCGAAAATGGGGTAAGCATCCAGCTTACAAGGTCCACTTCTCCTATTTAAACATGGGGTCCGGATTCAATTGATACTCTACACGATGAATAAGATCAAGCATCTGTAGAAAGATTTTCGGCTGGTTATCTACCCTTTAGGCACCTGGATCGCAGGACAGTCTCCGCCGGCACGAAGAATAAATTCAGCCGTCTTATGCCTTTGGGCATCATATAATTCCTTTTTGATAGTGCTACGGCAGATGACCACTGTCTCGGAAGTGTCCGTATGCCGATGGATAGGAATCTCTGTGTCACACATCAAGACATTGAACATCTTTTGAGAGGAATCTTCGGATGCAATCTTCAGATCATAATTCATCCTACGGCGGGGGGCTTCTGCCTGTTTCTGGATGCTGTCAATAGGTTGCTGTCAAGTCGCATATGTTAGAGATTGTTCGGATCCCAATCTGCTATTTAACAATCGCTTCTTTAATGCAATCAACTATGTAATGGACGTCGTCATCTGATACATATGGGCCGGCAGGGAGACAGAAGCCAACCTTGAACAGATCTTCCTCAATACCATTGGTGTAAACCGGAGCATTGGCATATACAGGCTGCTTGTGCATGGGTTTCCATGTCGGGCGAGTCTCGGTCTTCTTGCCATGCATGAAAACGCGAAGAGCCTCGACATTATCGTTCGGCTGGCAATCTGTTGTTGCGCTTTCAACAGCATGAATTACTCCGGCAGCACCTCCGACTGCTGTTTTAATTACCTCCTTATATGCATTCTCCTGTCCCTGGATATGAACCGACGGGTCGAGTGTCGCTGCACAGAGCCAGAAGTTTCCATCGAAACGAGGATCTTCCGGCTGCTTGTGGATGTGGATACCGGGTATATCAGCCAACAACTCCTCGTATAATTTCTGTACATGCTTGTGGTGAGCGATATGCGAGTTAAGTACGGTCATCTGACCGCGACCAATACCGGCACATACATTCGACATACGGTAATTGTATCCGGTAGCAGTATGCTGATAATAGGGATATGCATCACGGGCCTGAGTAGCATACCACATGATTTCATTTGCCTCTTCTGGATTCCGACAGATAAGTGCACCTCCACCTGAGGTTGTAATCATTTTGTTCCCGTTGAAAGAGAGTACTCCGTAGCGGCCGAAAGTGCCGAGGACTTGTCCATCAAAGCGAGATCCCATGCCCTCGGCAGCATCCTCAACCACCGGGATACTATATTTGTCAGCAATCGCCATAATTTTATCGATATGGTATGGCATACCATAAAGAGCAACCGGAATGATGGCTTTAGGATATTTGCCGGTCTTCTCTTTACGGTCAATTATGGCTTTCTCCAGCAATTGAGGGTCCATATTCCATGTCTCGCCCTCTGATCCTATGAAAATCGGTTTGGCTCCGAGGTAGGTAATCGGATGAGATGAAGCACAGAATGTATAGCTCTGTACCAATACCTCATCTCCGGCCTTTACGCCACACCCGATAAGAGCCAGATGTACAGCTGCTGTCCCGGCAGAAAGGCAGACTACCTTCCTGTCAAGCGGCTGACTGCCATCGCTCTTGCTATTGGCAAATGCTTCCAGATCCTTTTCGAAGGCATTCACGTTCGGTCCCATGGGAACCACCCAGTTTGTGTCAAAGGCCTCTTTGACATATTTCTGTTCCCATCCCTCTTCTGACATGTGAGCCAGACAGAGATAAATCGTTTTTCTTTCTTCTGACATAATTTTGATTTTATGTTTGGCGTATTAGTTCATAGTTATCAGATATATACAGCGTTGTATTGTTCGCTATACTTCCTCTCCTGCAAACTTAACCTTGAAATGAAGTACGGTTGCTAAGATTATTTCAATGTCCTTGAGGAAAGAATAATGTCTATAGTAGTAACAGTTCAGTCGAACCTTATCCGGATAAATTACGTTGTCATTATACTCTGTAGCAATTACCTGCATTGGGCGAGAGTCTCCTTCAGCCTGTTTTTTCTTTACATATTCGGATATCATTTCATCTTCCAGACGGTATTTCAACGTTGCAGGACCTGTTATTCCGGGACGGAGCTTGAGTACATCACGGTCGGCACCTTCGAGTTTGTCTGCATATCCGGGGACATCCGGGCGAGGGCCAACAAAGGACATATTTCCAATCAGTACATCCCACAATCCCGGTAGCTCGTCCAATTTATAGTGGCGCAGCGTTGCTCCGAAAGGCGTGATTCGAGAGTCGCCCGCAACGGATACAGTTGAACCGTTGTGATTGACAGTCATAGTACGGAACTTATGGCAATTGAATAGTTTCCCGTTTTTACCGACACGCTTTTGGACGAAGAATGCAGGGCCTCCAGGCATTTTAATTTTTACCATGATGGCTACGATGAGTAGTATGGGCCATAAAAAAAGAAGACCGAGAAATGCTACGGCCCTATCAAAAATCCATTTCAGTACCATATTATCAGTTTTCAAGATTTCGTTTTTGCTAGGCTAAAAAACTGTGTAGGCTTTTATCGTTTATTATTTAGTCCAAATTTACTTTTTGAAAGAATATCATCCGTCTTTTCTTCAAAGACTTTCATTACAATTGCTATTTCTGTCCTTCTTCAATTTGGCCAGATACTTTGTTTATGTAATTAATATGCTTTGAAACAATTAGATATATCCCATTAGAACTAATTCTGCTCAATGCATTTAGATGACCATTCTTTGTCCAATAGGTCAAAGGGATAACATCGAATTTAGCACACTCTTTCTCTTCCCTGATGCTAGCAAGGGGGTCTCATTCACATATGTCACCTTTATTTCGGCATCTTTTCCTACATAACTTTTCAGTACTTTGAGCATCTCTTTTTCGCGATGATAAGTGTCGCTTGTACAATTAATTTTCATTTCGAATTCTTGTGGTGCATGCTGGATGAACTGCCATTGTAGCAAATCGGAGTATTCCCACATCGCATTTATTATTGTTATAGGAGAAAGCAGATCCCCGTTGGTTGCTGTAATAAAATCCACTCGTCTGTCTTCAACCCTCTTCAATACTTTACCGTGGATTCCGCATTCACACTCGTGAGACATTACACCAAGGTCTCCTGTATCATATCTTATCATAGGCATGGCCTTGTTATAAAGATCTGTTACCACGATACGTCCAAGCTTTCCATCTTCTACGGAAATATCCTTTTCCAAGTCTAAAATCTCAACATAGAAGCTAGCTGTATTGATGTGATATTCCGTTCCTAATTTACATTGTTGAGAGATAAGTCCACACTCCTGGTTAGAATAGCGCGATATCACCGGACAACCGAATAAGTCTTTAATACCTTGGCGTGCATCATCAGGAAATGATTCAGACATAGTGATGAAACATGCCACCCTTGCCTTTGTTTTACGTCCTGTGCGTTTCATCCATTGGTACAAAGCTGTTATTGATGAGGCATAAGCCAAGATACTTTTTTCCTGATAATCATTTTCTAGTTTTTCAAGAAATCTTCAAGGCTCTCGTCTGATAAGTTATCACTTGACTGCATCACCATATTTGTTAGAAGAGTCTTTAGTTTGCTTTTCCTGTTAAGATGATTCCAGACTCTTATGTAATAGAGTCTTGTGCCAAGATGAAAGCCTGCAAGATCTGAACAGACTAGTAAGTCAGCTTGCGCCTGCAAGCGTTTTCCCGGGTCTTGCAACACTGCAAATGGAGTGCCGGTTGAACCGGATGTTGTCTCACGATGTAAAGGTTTTCCTAACCAACTTTGCGCTATGAAGTTATTTCCTCCGGCTTTAATAATGCTTTTATTTACAATTGGCAGTTCTTCAAACTTGTAATTAATGTATTGCTTATAGTAAGGGACCTCTTGTGTTGCCCATCTCACAAGGGCCTCACGCTGGTAGATGTTCTCCTCTCCAGTTTTAAATCCGTTGCTTACTTGGTCATAAGCTTTTTTAATTTCCCCCCCCCAAGGAATTTGTCTTTTAACCAGAATACTTTTGCGCATAGTGTCATAATAGTTGTATAATATGCTCTTATTTTTCTATCTTTATTTTTGGTAAAAACTCGATATAGTAATAACCATTTTCTAAGGTTTTATGTATTTTTATCTCATTTGAAGCTTTGGCCGAAGCCATAGAGGCATAGTTTTCAGATGAGATGGATCCGAACATGCGCAAATCTAAATGTTGAGATACCTTTGTCATTGCAACTCCCATTAATTTTGCAATGCCACGGCCTTGCAAATCTTTGTGTACCATCTTTCCTCGAAAGCATTTCCCATTCACAAATGCTCGCAGGAAGAAATAGCCTACGAGCTCGTTGTCGGATAAAACCAAAAATGTCAAGAATGCCTTATTATTCACCACCTTCCTGACCGCTTTCTCATCAAATTCATGAGGTCGAAAGAATTTAAAAGCTCCTTCGGGTTGCTCTCTAAAGAAATGCACTAAAATATCTACATCATTGTTCGTTGCCAAGCGGATGATATACTTTGGGCTTATACCTTCCAATATCTTATTAACTTTGGCTAATTGTTTCTTGTGTAACATATAGAATAGAGACGCGTTTCCCCATTCTATTGCCTCCCACAAGAAACTGAATTTGTCTTTTATTATATGTGCTAATTTGTATAACATTTTAGTTGCTTATATGCAGTATTTCATTATGATATTGTATGTATGTTGTACGGTATAGTTATTTAAATAGAATTGGTAGCCGTTTTCTCCCATTTGCTTGATGTCTGAGTTTATCATTTTGTTGAGTTTCTCGGTAAAAGTATTCACATCGTTACTTGGAGCCCAAATACCATAGCCATTCTTTTCGGCAATGCTACCTGTATCGCAGTTTGGATCTGTGCATGCAAGGATAGGCTTACGGCTCATTAAATAAGATAATAGACGACTTGGATAATTAGGAATTGTAAACCGATAATCCAGAAAGATCAATCCTACGTCACATGCTTCAGTCAAATAATAGTAGTCCTCTTTGGGTAGCCGCCTAAAAAGAGATACGCTCTGTGGCTTCTCTTCATTCACAAATTTCTCCAATTTGTTGTATTCAGTACCATTACCTACCACAAGAAAATGACAATCGGTTCGGTCTTTGTTGGCTCGAAGGCATTCAATTAGAAACGGAATGCCTTGAGGTTTTCCAAGGTTCCCACCATAGATGAAGATTGGACAATCGATAGGTAGGTTGTACTTCTTGCGAATCTCGACTCGTTGTTCTTCGGAGAGTGAAATCGATGCAACAAGATTGCAACTGTTCGGACAAATCTCCACTTTTTCAGGTTTGATTTCGGGATTATGAGCCAATATAAACTTTACATTGGCCGGACTCATGCAGCCAATCACATCCGAAATGGCATAGAGTTTTTTCTCTTTTTTGCGGAATGAACGGTACAACATACCCTTCAGCCCATTCTTTTTAAGTAGCCCCAGATCTACAGCATTTTGAGGAAAGATGTCCTTCAGCATTAAGTACGATACAGCCTGCGGGTTTTGTCTCTTTGCGTATTCTATCACTTTAGCAAACGTGATGGGTGGGGTAGAGTACAAGATGAGGTCGAATCTCACATGGCCAAGATACTTCTTTAAGGCCGCTTTAAACTGTGCTTCCAACATAACCTGCCCAAGACCTTTCTCAATAATATTAGTTTTCTCGACGTTAAGAGTTTGTACGCCTAAGATATGTATACCAGCCTCTTTAAAGAGAACAGTCTTTCTACCAGACCTTCGTTCAAAAGGCATCATTACATATACCTCGTGTCCTTCATCATAGAACCTACGTGCCAGATCTGTATATATGCCATTTGCCGAAATTTTCAGCATCTGGTTTGACATTGTCAAGAACAATACATTCATATATTTTTATGTTTTATTTTCATTGTGGTAACTTCCTCCCAACGCCAATGATAAACAGTCAAAACACGAGTTTTTATTATAGGAAGTCTATCAATAGCCAAGGCCTCTGATTTTGTGTTCTCTAAACTTTCTCTGCTGTTTTTTGCTTTTCTGTGATGCGAAATATTACCGTAAACAATGTGTCTCTGAATAGAAGAAATCGGAGGAATACCCTGTTTACAAGAAGCAAATCTATTGATTTCTATGTGTTTATTTACTTGTTAAGTAAACATTCGTATAGGTCAATATATTTATCGAAGCACTTGTTCTTATCGAAATGTTCTTCTGCCCGTTTACGGCAGGCTGTCGAAGAAAGAGGCTGCTCTTTCAGATTTATAATAGCTTTTGCCAAAGCTGCCACATTCCCTTGCTCAATTACAACCCCCGTCTTCTCATCTACAGCCTCTGATGCACCACCCGTACGATAGGTTATTATAGGAATACCACATGCTAAAGCTTCAAGATTGACTGTTGGGAAGGTATCGGCATATGTAGGGTTGATGAGAACATCTGATTCAGAGTAGAGTTGTGCCAATTCTTGCGCGGTCTGTGTCCGCAGGATGCCATGAATGCCTGCTGGAAGATTCTTTACTTGATCAGTAGAGAGACCTACCATCGTAATCTTATACTCCTCCTTTGGTAACATCTCTCGAAGTTTGTAAATGTCTAATTCTCCTTTATATGCCATCCATACATTCGAAACGGCAATAATGCGAAAAGGACGGTTGAGGGGTGATGATTGAGTGTTGGATGTTGTCTGCTTGAAGACAGACAAATCCACACCATTCTTTATTACCTCAATGCGTTTATCCTTAAGGAATGATTTTTTCACGAGACTGCTCATCCAATCTGAGCATGGCACGATAGTTAGGTTCTTGCATTTGCTAAAGAGGCTTTTTTTTAGCAAAAAGTTCTCACGAGAGCGATCAACAAATCTATTCCTCTGTACGCATTTGCCACATTCCGTTTGCCACTTCATGCAGTTCTGCTGGACGAAGTGATAGCAATGACCGGTAAATGCCCAGCAATCGTGGAATGTCCATACCACCTGTATCTCAGTCTGGTTGAGGTATTCAAATAGGATAGCATAATTTAGAAAATGGTCGTGGATGTTATGTAATTGCACTACATCTGGCTTTATTTCGGTTATCCGACGAACAAGAGCCTTTGTGGCTCTATCGGAACTACGCCCTTCCATATCCAGTAGATAGTTGTAGGCAAAGTGGATGTAGTTATCCATCTTTGAGCCTACTTTTACAAGATTGCTCTTGGAAGTGGTCATCTTTCGTCCATATGCTATGTACGAATTCCATCCACGTTTCATCGCCGACTGTCCGATAGCTTCTGCTATCTTTCCCGTTGAACCCCAGTTAGCTGTTACGTTAATCTGTAAGAGTGTTGGCATATTATTTATATTGCTTTAGAACAAGGACCATGCGATATTGAACAATCCCGTCCTTTCTGGAGGTCATCGATTAATAAGAGAAGGTTTTTGGCTGCATTGGCTGGAGACCAAACATCTCGCATATTCTCATAGCCCTGAATTGCGATTTGCTTTCTTTCTATTGGATGATTTAGTAACAATTCTACCTTTTCAGTAAGTGAAGACAGCGCCTTTTCATCTATTTGGAGTTTTTCCCCTATAAAACCTGAATCCGTATTTGCACTCTTGAATGTTATGCCAGAAACTCCATCTTCAACAAGGAACGGAATAGATCCAATACCATCGGAGCCCACAAGTATACATCCGTTGCTCATAGATTCATTGGAAACTGCACCCCAGCCTTCATTTCTATCGGATGTAAATAAGAATATCTCATGCTTGCGCATTTCTTGAAGTATTTTTGCATTCGGCATGTTTCCCTTGAATGTTATCATGTCTGTGACCCCTAAGTCTGATGCGAGTCTCTTGGCTTCTTTAAGTTTCTCACCGGAGCCGAACATGTCGAGAGAGAAGCGATAGCCTTTTTCCTTGAGTCGTTTTGCCATTAAGATAGGTAGTTCCGGATGTTTCCATTTCAGAAATCTACTGCACCACATAAGTGATGTAGTTTCTGATGAACGAACATTTTGTGACGCTTTAACGTCAAAATTTTTATCCACTGTGGTGAAATACCCCCACTTGTAACAACGATTCTTGTAAGTATGCAATTTATATTGATCACTTGCCCCGAAAGCGCTTGCGCATAACTTGTAAAATGGCTTTCTCCAGAACAGAATACGATAGTAGCATAATGATTTGATGAGTCTTGGAGAAAGTAGGTTAAGCCAACCTCGTTTCAACCAACGCTCAGATACTTCAAAAGAAATCTTGTCTGTGTTTTTGGCGCGAATTACTTCAAGGTACAGCACCTCCGGACCACCAAAAAGAGCTACATCTGCAGTCTTTGCTAACTCTATCGCCTTTTGCCGATTTTCTTCATTTTCCCAGGCCCTCAATACATATGACACCTGCGAGTAGTCGGTATAACCTCCTTTCTTTAGCCAGTCGTACATCGGAACAGTCTCAACGAAGATGTAATCAATGCCTTCCGTTGAAGCCAGTTCGTCTGCAACAAGTTTCTGATGGTGATTGAGAAAATTGGAGAAATATGCTATTATCATATATTACAAGCGGATTTTATCAATTTAGCATAATTCTTAACCATACATTCGGTTGTAAAATGAGTATAAGCAAAGTTATAGGCCGCCTCGACATTGTTTTTGTTAAAAGATGGATTATCCAATAAACTGCAGACCACCTTGAAGTAAGCATCGGCATTGTTACTTTCAACTAAATGGCCATATTTCCCGTTGTCTGTTATATCTATAGGACCACCTGCTCCTCTCCAGGCAATGATAGGTTTCCTTCTTAACATGCCCTCAACCAAACTACGGCCAAAACCTTCTGTACGTGAGAATGATATCAGGATATCAGTTTCTGCAAAGAGATTTTCCCCTGATACAAAACCGCAAAAATTTATATATGGTTTTATTCCGAGAATCTTTATCTCATGCGCAATCTTTGTCTGATATTCGTTATCACCATCAGGATCTCCATACAAATTTAAAATGGCATTAATGCCGTGATCTCGCAAAAGTTTTATCAATCTAATGCCCTCAATCTGATTTTTTAAATCGGATATAAATCCCATTGTGCTGATTCTCAGATAATCCTTTGAGAGATCTTTATGAGGGTAGTCAAATGCAGGCATTGGTAATCCATTATGAATGAGAGTTACTCTATTTTCTGGCATACCGCATTGGATTAATAAGTCTGTTTGCTTCTTTGAAATACCTACAGCAAAATCAATACAATGGTGTTTTAATTTCTGGATAATAATTTTACTTGCAATACCTTTATCTTGAAAATTACCACCTCTGTTAATGTAAATCTCATTTATATGTTTTGATGGTATTAACGACAATAGAGCAGATGTAACAGGCTGATTTGTAATAACCCAGGTGTCTCTGTCTAAGAAGGGCCTTATAGTTCTATATAAATCTAGAATAGTATAGAGAGTCTCACAAACCTTATTTTTGGACATTGTCCATACGGATTTCTTAGTTGTCTTTACAATAACATTCAAGGGAAAGTCTGTTGTTGACATTTCGCTACCATTGGGGCATACAACTATTATTTTAAACTCAGAAAAATGACTTAGGCCCTTGACAATTGATATCGTACTTTGAGGAACTCCTCCTCTATTGTCAATGAACTCGCTTGGAAATATTAATGTTTTCATTTATAATGATATATCTATACATGATTGCACATAAGATACAGTAGAAAATAGAGTTTATTCCAATAATAAATCTTGCATTGGTAATAAAATCATTAGCAAACATTGCCATTGTAACAATAAATAAGAAGAGATATTTTCCTTTAAATTGGAAAGCCCAGTTGAGTAATTTAATGTTAGTAATGAGATAACATAAGCAGCCTGCGATGCCAGTTGTAATCAGAGAATGAGAGAGGAAACTATGCTGAATAGCTGATGGCTTTCCGATGAACAGAAATGTAGATCCTTCAAACTCGAGCATATGCTGTATTGGTTTTACGTTAATGCTCATAATTCGAGAGTCCCAAAAGTCATTACCAGCGCCATTTATCTTCTCGCTTAAGTAACTTTGACTGTATTCATAAAATGAAGAATCTACAAAAGTTAAAATATACTTATAAAGTATGGGACCTATGATAATTAATAATGAAATTGCAAATATCTCGGATCCATATACTTTCTGGTGTGATAAGAATCTGAATAATAAAAAGCTAATTACGAGCATCATCATAGCATATCTACTTGAACAAAATACAATAATGACAGCCATAATTATAATACCAAGCAGTACGTATGATTTCAATAACTTTGTATAATATAGAAACTCAAATAAGATTGAAAATAATAAAGCTGTGAATGCAACATTATTACGTCCATATCCGAAGTCTAGAGTCGCAAGATTCTCAGAGTATGTTTCCTGCATCATTGTCCGATAATTGAGCAGGAATACAACAAGGAAAGCTGAACCTATTACAATAAGTTTCTTTATATCTTGTATGGATTTAATATTATTGGATAATGAAAAATATATGACGACCCCCCATAAGTAATTTCTAAAATAGTTGATAAATATTGTATTTGTTAAATCCCCATTTATAAGTGCTGCGGCAATCATAAATGGGACATATATTGCGGTTAATGTAAAAAAACGATCTGTTAACCATTGATGAGTTATAAACTTATATGACGATATTATTAATAAAAGTGCACATGCTATATCGGCGTATGTAATACCTGCAGCAATACTATAATAACTGCCAATTAAAGCTCCGACAGATAATGCATATACTAAGAATTTCATGCGTACTTTATTTTTTCTTGAATAAAAAGATTGACATAACATCTTCTCTTGAAGGAAGAGTATAGAAGTCTTTCATAGATAATTCTGTAATTCTTGTAATGTTTATCTGTAATAGGAAGGCCGTTGTAAAGGTTACTAATACAGTAACAACAGAACATCCGATAACGCCAAACTGAGGTATGATAAAATAGTTTAAAATAGCGCTTAGAATTATACCTATAACAAGATTCTTCATGATGCTTAATGGCGAGCCTTGTGATGATAAGATTCCGTAGCTAACTTCTTTTGCCCCGTTCGCAATCATTGTAAGTGCCAATAATCGGAGAACAGGGGCGGCTGTTTGGTATTCTGTACCATATAATATTCGGATAAAAATAGGGGCGAAAATGATTAGGCCTATTGCCAATAACGTATTTACAAAGGCTAATAGGAGGGAGACTCTTCTGACCTGTAATTTAAGTTCTTTCCCCTTTACCAGACTCCATTTTGAATAAAGGAGAGGCCCGACCGAAGAGGCTATTACAGTGCCTATAATCAATAAAGAATTTGCTCGACTATAATAACCAACATTTAGGAAGCCTTCCGATATGGAGAACCATGTTAAGAAATATACAGGGATACTCGTTAGAATAAGTGATGCTATATTATTGCCTGCTAGTTTGACGCCCCATTTTACTATGTTATAAAACAATTTTTTATCTATTCCATCTTGAAAAGAAAAACGTCTATGAAAATAATGGTAAAGAATTGACAAGGACAAGATGCTTCCAATGCCAGACAAGGCGAGAAGGAACCCTACATTCAACTTATTCCAGATAAATAATGCAACTAATAGAATAATAAAGGTAAATACTTTTGTTGAATATTTTACTACTTGGTTTTTTACAACATCCATTTTTGCCAAAAGGACAGGTGTAAAGATATTGTTCAAAAGCAAAGCATTTGTTCCCAAACAAAATAGAGTAATACACCAAACATTTTCCTTCCCAAAGTAGTCTGGCTTGAGCATTATTATTGCAAATAATACTAAACTTGCAAAAGATGCAATTGGGATCGTTGCATTTATGGTTGTAGATAATACCTTTCGTTCGTCAACTTTCAATGCATTTATAAAATAAATACAAGACTGACCAAGTCCTAATGCGCAAAATGTTGCAAATAGATTTTGTGTTGTAATGAATATCTGGTATCGTCCGATTTCAGAAGGGCCTAATACTCGAGATTCAATAACGTTTATTAACATATTGAATATAATAAGGCCCAAAGATGCAGCTATGCTAAAAATAGTTGACTGCTTAAAGTTCATTTTTTGATATGGTAATAGTCAAAAACCGCTTTTATCTGTCTGTCATTTCCTCCATTTATGACATTGATATTTTGCAATGAGGATGTCTCATCTATATCTAACGGTATAAATAAACTATCGAAGTGAGGTGTTGGAATATGCTCACACAGCGTACCTTTGAGCATGGTCATTACTTTGAACCATACATCATCTGCATGAGGGCATAATTTTAAGAATAAGTTTTTATTTGTCATATCCTCATGATAGCAATGAGGAGGATAGATAATACCAGATACTCCCGTTGGGAAATTGTATATATCACAACCTTTTGCACCTCTAACTACCCACTCAAGATAAGGTCTTGGTGAGCCGTCTTCGTTGAACAAGATATAATGACCTCTATAAAAATAAATCTTGCTAGAGTCTTTTTTGTAAGCACGATATAAACGCTCAACGAAATCAATTGGATATATGATATCGTCATCGACAGAGATGATTACAGCATTTGGAAAATTGATAAGAGCAGGAACGAGCTTTGTGTATGATTTTATATCTTCACACAATCTAATCTCAAGACCTCTTGCCTCTTGCCTATGGAGTGCAATAGGGATACTCTCATATGTATTGTACGCAGTCTGATCAAGCCATAATATAATCTTATTAGGTTTTATTGTTTGATGAAGCAAACTTTCAATTGTCAGATATAATAATTGAAGTTTATTTCCGTATGATGTCAAAGAAATTATTAGTTGGCCTTCAGGATATGATTCATCTGTAGTGCCTATTTCTTGGGAGGTTAAGTACAGATTATGATAATTTTGACGTACTACTCCATTGTATATTTTATTATCAATATTTGATAACTTGCCGTATAAGTTCTTGATTTTTTGAAATATTGGCATCTTAATCTGCTTTTATAAATGTATTGTAAATAGATTTCTCTTTTGCCTTAGAATACATCTCTTTGTTCTTAGTTTTTATCAATTTTGCAGGATTCCCGCCTATTACAGAACACGGAGGAAAATTCTTAGTAACTACGGAGTTTGCGGCTACGACGCTCCCCTCTCCAATTGATACTCCTGGACAAATAAAAACTCGAGCTCCTATCCAACAATTTTCTCCGATAACAACAGGCTTCAACGATAGTTCTTCAGCAAATGGGAGAATTTCCGAGTCATAGATATGATTTACCGAAAATATCATTACATCTGGTCCAGTTATAGTTCCAGAACCGATTTCCACTCCACCCTGAGCATTAATGAAGATATTCTCTCCAAGTACAATATTGTCATGAAGAATTAGATTCTCAGTATGCCCTAGTTTGAAATTTGGACAAATCTTTATATTCGTACCGAAATATCTAAATTTAAGTTTTTTTAGCTTGTATTGATTCCAATATCGTACAATAGCCGAATGTAATGAAAGTAACGAAATCATTTATTCACAATAAAAACCTTGATATCCATATTTGACAAACCACTTCCTCTTTGACACTGCGAATGGATCATAAAGCATAGAATGTGGTTTTATGTCTCTTGTAACTGTGATATTTGCGCCAATAATTGAATCATGGCCTATTGTTACAGGTCCAGCCACAACACTATTGGGTGAGATCTGGACATTATCCTCGATTATCGGTAATGTATGTTGTTTTATCTTCCCTGATTTATCAATATATTTACCAGATTTTCCGCCGTTCCCGCCAATAGTTACATTCTAATTTATTTGTACATTGTTACCTATGGACTGTGCTGCTATTATTATATTGAAAGGATGAGGTATTCTTAATGGAATTCCAATAGAACTACAACTACACTCAATATGATATGAGTGATGTAACCTATGTCGACAGAATTTACCTATGCTTGAATACCTATATCTTATTAGAAATAAAACCGAAGTGTTCGGTGAAAAGAGTATCCGAAGAAATAACTTAATCTTGGATCGTAACCCATTTTGTTGATCATTAGCATAAAGGCAATTATAATCTTTCAAAAACGCATTCCATTTTTCCATATTACTATCCTATAATGTATTTCTTTACCGTTGTCTTTGATATTAAATACGTTGCGATTGCGGATATGATAAAGACGATAGAACTAGAGACTAAACAATTCCAAGTTTCTGTTTGGGGAAAGATATATAATAGCTTAAAGAATAGCCAGTGCGTCAAATATATACCGAATGTTAATCCTCCGAGCCTGCATATGAATTTATATGTAGAATCTGGTACTGTATTTATAACCATAGAACAACCAAAACTAATCAGAAATATCCGAGTGTAAATCTTTAATTACCAGCATATTCTAAAATTTAACACTTTTCGGTTGCCATTTGTCGCTTCCCAAATTTCCACATATTTTTGAGACGTATTTCTGACGTGGAGAATTTGCGGGGCTTGTTTTTTGTCACACCGTGCAGACAGTTGACAAGGGTTTACAACCGTTTACGACAAGCGACAATAACCGCCCCGATATGCGGAAACAGTCACACTGTGTAGAAAAGC
>NZ_QTXM01000024.1:0-32510 GCF_003461645.1 Alistipes sp. AF14-19 | reverse complement strand
AAATGTTTATCTTTAATTATCAATCACTGTAAACCTTTTTCAGGACGGGACAATCCCCAGAAGGTGAAGAATATCGTCACCGGCTGTCCGGTGGCTGCCGCGCCGTTGGCCAGTACGAAGGTCACCAGCGCTTTGTCCAAATCATCGCTGAACATAATCAGCGTCTTGCCCTTAGCGTCGTGCTCGAGTGGCATCGTGGATGCTCCGGATGAACCTTTTTCGATGATGACCGTATATTTCCCCTTCTCTTCCGAGTTGCTGATGAGCCGATTGCCTGTGGTGTCGCACCATGCTTGCGCATCTCGCGAGAATCCGGCATCGGTAGCGACTATTTCGATCCTTTCGCCTTCGGTGATTGAGTCGATCGCTTGCTTGATTTTCATAACCGGACCGGGGCATTGCAATCCGCATGCGTCTATTCTTAAGGTCTTCATGCGTTTGCTGCCGAGTCGGGTATCCGTATCCATTCGTCTGTCCATAGCGGTTGCGGCAGTCCGGGTTACGATCGGCTCGATCGCCGTCGAATAGGTCTTGTAACCACCCGACAGGTTCTTCACGTTGCGGAATCCGTGTCCTGACAGAATTTTTACCGCCAAGTATCCGCGTAGGCCGACGGCACAATAGACATAGATGGCTTTATTGTGTGGTAATTCGCCGAGCCGGCTGCGGAGTTCCTCGAGCGGAATGTTGACCGACCCGGGAATGGCCCCGAAGGCATGCTCTTCGCGGATGCGCACGTCGAGCAGCAGGATGTCGCTGAGATCGGCTCCTGCAATCTGCCGCCATGTCACTATGGGCATTGCTCCGCTGATAATATTGTTCGCCGTATAGCCCGCGATGGCGATCGGGTCCTTGGCCGAGGAGAAAGGTGGTGCGTAAGTGTGTTCGACTTTCATCAGGTCATATACCGTGCCGCCGTTTTTGATGATTAGTGCAATCTGGTCGATGCGCTTGTCCACTCCTTCGTAGCCAACGCATTGACCTCCGTAGAGTTTGCCGCTTGCTGGGTCGAACGTGAGCTTGATGGTCAGCGGAAGTGCATCGGGATAATATCCGGCGTGCGATGCCGAATGTGTCGTCGAACTGGCATACGGAATACCGGACTGTTTGAGCCGTTTCGCTGCGAGTCCTGTCGAAGCTACTGTCATGTCGAATACCTTGGCAATGGAAGTGCCTATGGCTCCTTCGTATTTTGTCGTATTGCCGAAGACCATATTGTCGGCGGCGATGCGTCCCTGGCGGTTGGCAGGGTTGGCCAAATAGTTCAGCCATGGTTTGCCTGTCAGTGGATGCGGAAATTCAATGGCATCGCCCACTGCGTAAACATCCGTTGCCGAAGTTTGCAGGTAATCGTCTACCCAGATGCCGCCCGTTTCGCCGATCTTCAGTCCGGCGGCCTTGGCCAATGTTGTTTCCGGATGAACCCCGATAGACAGAAGAACTATATCGGTTGTAATGCTTTCTCCGGTAGAGAAGAAAACCTCGATCTTTTCGCCTTGGCGCTCGAATCGTTCGACGCTGCGTTCGAGATAGAGTTTGATACCTTTTTGCGACAGGTGCTGGTGTACATGGGCCGCGATTGAAAAATCGACTGGAGCCATCACCTGATTGCCCATTTCCACGACAGATACTTCGGCTCCCGTGCGGTGCAGGTTCTCGGCCATCTCCAATCCGATGAATCCGGCTCCGACGATGACTGTACTCCCGATTCGGTGCGAAGATATATGCTCTTTGATCCGATCGGTATCTTCGATGTTGCGGAGCGTGAATATGCCTTCGATTTCTATGCCTTTCAAAGGCGGACGCACGGGGGAAGCGCCGGGTGAAAGCAGCATTTTGTCGTAGTTTTCCGTATAGGTGGATCCGTCTGCACGGCGTACTTCGACTCGCTTTTTCGTCGTGTCGATCCCGATTACTTCGTTCTCGACCCGCACGTCGATATTGAAACGTTTGGCAAACGAAGCCGGTGTCTGCATGAACAGTTTCTCCCGTTCGGCGATCGTTCCGCCGATGTAATATGGCAGCCCGCAGTTGGCGTACGAAATGTATTTACCCTTTTCGAGCAGGAAGATTTCGGCTTTCTCGTCTGTCCGGCGAATTCTTGCCGCCGCTGTCGCGCCTCCGGCGACTCCTCCGATAATGATGTGTTTCATGTGGTCTTATTTTTTAATTCATCGAATTCCGTTAAAAATCGGATCTGTATGATTCCGACCGCGACAAAGGTGTGTTTATTTTCTGATAAAACAAATTTCCACTGGAAAATAATTCGTCCTGTTGAGGTCGATTTATTCGGAGCTGTTCGTTTTGCAATCGGCGGGAAGAAAGAATTACTGAAATAAAAAAGATGCTCTCTTGGTTTTATCAAATTAAATTTGTTAAAATGAAGGCAAAAGTTTATTTTTGTAAAGTCGGAACAGGGAAACATGACCGGAATGAAGGAAAACCAGTCAACGAAGGGGACGCTCCGCCGCCGTCGAACCAATAAACAGGTGCAGGCCGATATTCTGTCGGCTGTCGGCCGGATTCTCCAAGAAAAGGATTTTACCCATATCACATTGATGGATATAGCCCGCGAAGCCAAAACGGATCCCAATGTCGTGCTGCGGCAGTTCGGATCTTTGGAACAGGTTTTCGACTGTTACATCCGCACGATTGATTATTGGATGCACGATTTGTTCGGCAACAAAGCCTTGAAACGCGGAGAGCGTTCCGCTTTGGAAAGGATGTTCGCACGAATGACCGATTTTCTTTACAACAGTCCGGAGATGCAGAGACTGCTGGTCTGGGAGATTACCGATGTAAACGATACGACATGCCGTGCCGCCGCAAATCGGGAAACGTACTATCGGGAAGCTTACGAAGCCTATGAACGGCAATTCGCGAGGGGGGGGGAGAAAACGCCGTTCCGGCAAATCGCATCGTTGCTGATCGCCGGTACTTATTATCTCGTCCTCCATCGGCATACTTCGACATTCGGAGATATGGATTACGATACGCCGGACGGTCCGGTCCGACTGAAAAAAGTATTGCATGAAATTCTGGATATGCTTTACGAACGGTTGGAACGGCCGCAAAGGGTAAGCGAGGCGATTCGCAGACTCAAGGAGCGGGGCGTGGACGAGCAGGTGATTCGTGAATGTTTAAAAGATCTTTAACTATTCTGTACGATGAAATGGTTTTTATGTGCACTCTGCTGTTTGACAGAGGGGTTGTCGGTTTTGCGAGCCCAGATCATGCCGGATTCCTCGGTGCAGATCTGCGCCTATTGGACTCCGGGAGACAAGTATGCCTATGAGGCTCGGGAGGAGAAGTTCAAGATAGATGATCAAGGCGATACGACGCTCGTATACCGACAAAGCGAACGGCGTGTATTCGAAATCCTTTCTCAGACCAAGGACCGTTACAAGATCCGTCTGACATACGGCGATTACATGACCACCGATAAGGAGGACCAGCTGGTGCACGATGCGATCGTGTCGGCCACGGGGCCTTGTGTCGTTGAGTTCGAGACGGATGAAACCGGTTCGTTGCTTGGTATCGCGAACCTCGAAACGCTGGTCGCACAGGCCGAGGCGTCTGTCGAACCCGCCGTGAGGGTTATGTGGGAGACGATACCTTCGGCGGAACGGAAGAATTTCCCGAAAAAGAATTTCCGCAAATATATGGCCCGTACCCTTTCCGATCCATCGGTCGTGATCAATGCCGTGAACGACGATTTGGGGCGCATGTTCTTTTTCCATGGGGCACGGCTCGATTCGACGCAGGTATACGAATTCGACGAGACGTTCGCTCCGCTGTTGGGTGGCCGGGATTCTGTGCGGGGAAAGACTTCGTTCTGGATTGACGGCAGACAGACAGATTCATACAGTGCCGTATGCAATACTTATACGGAAGCGGACGGCAGCAAAATGTTGTCCGCGACACTCGGACAGTTCGTGACGGCGTTCGGCGGAGAAAAGGCGATGACGCAGGCTATGAGAGACTCCATCGCCTCGGGAATGAGCGGCATCCGTTCACGGATGGAGCAGTTTTCTTCAGAAGAGATCCATTTGGATACAGGTTGGCCCCTGCATCTTTTTTTTGAGCGCACGATTTACATCGACAGAGATTTGGAACCGATGGCTGCGGCCATAGTGCGGCGTACGCTGGACATTATTGTCGAAGAAGAGCAAGAGGAAGAAAAACGGTAATTTGATTGTCATGAAACAGTTTCTGCTGTTGCCGATCCTGCTTGCTGCAGTAGCATCCGTACGGGGAGCATCGCTTGTCGAGGGCCGCATTTATCTGAAAAACGGCTCCGTCATCGAATGTGTCGGGGACGACCGGCTGCAGTTACCGAAAAGATTCGGGAAATTGACCATCCTCCGCGATGCTTTCCGGAAGACGAAAGCCAAAGAAATTTTCCAATCCGGAGAAATCGACTCCGTAGTCTGCTGGCATGCACAGTCTCCGGAACATATCCGCAAGTTCATTCCGGCGGAGAGTCCGGGGTGGATGTGGGTCTATCTCGAAACACCGCACATTTGCGTATGCATCTATTCGGAAAAAGGGTATGGCATCGATTCGAACGGAGGTATTCAGGTCTGGCAGAGGCAGGGAACTTTCAGCCAGTCGCGCACGGCCTACTACCTGAAAAAAACAGGCGAGAAGGAGTTCCTGACCGTTGGTGCCGCAAATCGGAATACAAAAGACGTCTTCCGGGAACGCATCGCCCGTTATGTCGGCGATGATCCCGAACTTGCCGAACGTATACGGTTGTCGAGCGCCATCCGCAGCAAAACCATACAGTTGCTGCGCGATTACGATCCGACGAAATATTGATTCAACTTATAAATTTAAACATTATGAAACGGTTTTTACTTTGTACTGCAACTGTGTTGGCCATGTTCGGCAGCATTTCCCAGGCTGACGCCAAAGATCCGGAAGATCAGGAATTCCGGCACGTAGTCGTAACTCTCAAGTCCGGGGAAAAAGTAGAAGGCTATCTCCATCGGGGATGGCATGCGGAGGGCGCTCTGCTGAAACAGGAGAACTATTCGTTCAAAATCACCAAGACGCCCGATGACAAAGAGCCCGTCAAATATACGGCCGATGACGTAGAGAGTGTCGAATATACAGAGACGACGGAGGAAAATCCGGACGGCATTCGCTGGGAGGCCCTCGATATTGCTGCTCCAGGACTCACGAATCGTTACCGCACTTATCACAGACTGGTTTGTGTGAACAAGGCCGGAGCGAATGCAACGACCTATTGGTGGAAGACGTGGACGACGGAACGAGTAGGTAACAGAGACCGCAGGGTGCTGACAACCATATACGGCATACGTTTCCACAATGATCCCGGCCGAATCGTCTATCCGTATATGTATGTCGGTACGATGTTGATGGACAAACTGCATCCCGGGCTGAAGGCATTTTATAAGAAATGGTTTAAAGGTGCCGAAGGCAAAATACGTAAAAAAGAGGCCGAAGAGAACGACGCATGGATACTCGATATGTACGATGCGTATCTGGCAAGCCGGCCCAATGAATGATGATCGATATTCAAATATGCTGAAAACATGAAAAAACTACTGGCGGTTTGGGCGCTTTTACTGGCAGCTGTTTCCGCGAATGCCGCAGATAAGAAATGTCCCGGAACCGTTCATTTTCTGGACGGCCGTACGCTGGAATGTACCAGCATTACGATTCCCGGATGGATCGATGCCGAAGTGTCTGTCCGGGTGCTTTCCGATGGAAAGAATCAAGCCAGGACGTTGGCGGCCGTGGAAATCGCTTATCTTGAACTTTGGCCGGAAAAGAATCCCGAAGCCAAAAACGAACTTTATTGCGTCCCGTTCATCAAGGAAAAAGGGAAAAAGAAGATTCCGGCAGCCCGATGGCTGGTACCGGAATCTTCGGGCAGGCATGTCGCCTTCTTTACCCGTTATCAGACTTACAAAATGTCTAATAAAGGGCTGGTCGGGATTGTAAACCCCAAATTGAATGTAACCGAACCGAGTGCCTATTTTTGGAAATCGGACGAAAAGAGCCCCGTATTCCTCGGCCAGTATCTTTTCTTTCAGAATTCGAACAAGAAAATGATTGCGCTGGTAGAACGCTATTTTGAGGATGATCCTGCCATGTTGGAGCAAATTCGTCAGCGACGTTGGCTCGGCAAAGGAGGCGGGGTTGCGGCGCTGTTTGCTTTCGTTGCGGAGCATTACGTCCCGCAACAGGAGCAGGAGTAGCGGTCGAATAGCATTGAATTGCCATGAATAAGTGCCCGATACTCCTCCTTTTCGTTTTCATGGTGACGGCATGCAGTCCGGAAGGAGAACATGCTCCGTTGCCATCGGAACCGGATGCCATAACCCTTGCGCCCGGTACGCCGTCCGTTAAGGAATTTCCGGCAATGGGCGGTTTGTGGGAGCTGCGATTCTCTGCGACGAAAGCATGGAGTGTTGTGCCGGCCGATCCGGTCCATGCGGAATGGTACCGGATCGAACCGGCGGAGGGAGACGACGGTAATGGGACGGTAAAGGTAACCGTATTGCCGAATATTACCACAGAAAAACGAAGCGCTGAAATAATCATCCGCTCGGGGCGGGCGGAACAGAGATTGTCTTTTGTGCAGCATGCTTCGGATATGGAGCCGTGCGGTGAAGAAGAGGTGCGCCGTTTCCTCGAAAAACTTTATCAGGATACCGGCGGTGACAATTGGCGCTTCCAGGAAAACTGGTGCACGGACAAACCTTTGTCCGAATGGGGATCTTCTGTCAAATACGAAGACGGGAAACTCTCGCTGATTCTCGGCGAAAACAACCTGCACGGAAAAATCGACTTGTCGGGGTGTACGGCGTTGGTGTCGCTTCGCTGCGCGAAAAATTCGCTGACGGAGATTGATGTTTCCGGTTGTCCGCTGTTGGAGGAACTGGACTGTACGAACTGCGGAATTTCCGGTCTGGACGTTTCCGGCTGTTATTCTCTCCGGCGGCTGCTCTGCGGTTACAATAGTCTCACGGAACTCGGTCTGTCGTCCTGTCCTTACCTGACGGAACTGAATGTTCCTTATAACGGGTTGGGGACATTGGACATTTCGTCATGTATGGCCTTGACGGACTTGAACTGCGCCGAAAACCGGTTGGAAAAGTTGGACATGGCAGGACGGGAAGGCCTTCGGATGCTTTTCTGTTATGGCAACCGACTGTCCGTACTGGATTTGTCAAAATGCTTCTCGCTGACGCTTGTGAACTGTGGGGCGAATGAACTGACCCGGCTCGATCTCTCCGGCTGCGAAAAACTCGGCCGGCTCTATTGTTACGACAATCGGCTCGAAACTTTGGACCTGTCTGATTTTGCGCCGCTACTCAGTGAGTTATATTGTTATGGAAATCGGCTGACCGAATTGGATCTGTCCGGAACCGATCGGCTTTCGCAACTCGAATGCTCCTACAACAATCTGCAACGCCTCGACTTGACAGGCTGTAAATCGTTGCGTATCGCGGGATGTGCGCGAAACGCATTGCGCTCGATAAGCCTTTTCGGTTGTGAAATGCTCGGACAATTGGATTGCTCGGGCAACTTGCTGGAGAATATCGATATTTCAGCTTGCCCGTATCTGACCGAATTGATCTGTACTGATAACCTGATTTTATCGGAGATACCGGAGTCGTTCGATCGACTGACTCTTTTCGAACATGATATTCGATACGAATACAGTGTGGAAAAAGATGCTGTCACGGGGCAAGAAAAAATCGTTTATATGGATCGGGGTAAGGGATGGTGGTACTCCGGAGAGCCGGATAAAGGATATCACGGCCGCTGATGTTTTTATTTGAAAAGGACGGGCGAATCGGTTGAGAGCTAAAGGTTATCGACTTTTCGGGTTTATTCGTATCTTTGCTTTCATGGACAGGGGCGAGATTATCATTTATCTGTTGATTTATATCTATTTTTTTACAGATTGAGTCTAAAATAGAAATGATTCTGTCTTGTTCAGGTAGCGGTGGAATCTTAATGCTTAGCTTGGACAACTCATTAAATGTTATTTGCGGGAATGTACCAGAACGAGTCTCCGCTAACATTTGAAGTTCTGAAATAATCTTATCAGATTGAAGAAAGTAGTAGAGGTATTTGGACTTGACAATATTTTTATTTCGAATAACCATTAATTTGGTCGATGCAATATAATTGATTGGGGCGAAATCAATGTATGCATAGCGTTTGTTTTGTGGACGAATTTCGCTATATAATATATCGCCTTCTTCAAAAGTTTTTTTAAATTGACCTTTCAGATTCTCATTAGGAATATAAATGTGATTTAATACTTTGCCTTCTAATACATCAGATGTATTAATAAGAACAACTTGTTGAGCATTACTGTTGTATGTATTGGAAATTGTATCGCACACATCTCCTATTGTGCATTGCCTCCAGGTCGTATTCATATATTGTTTTTCTAATTTATATATTTCCGATGTGAGATTTTGACATTGCTTTGATTGACCATTGCATAGTGCATTGTTGTGTCGATTTTGACGTGCCCTAATAGCTTTTGTACCTGTTCGATCGGCATCCCTTTATCGATGGCCATTGTAGCAAGTGTTCGGCGGAATTTATGCGGATGAACTTTGTGAATCGAAACTTTGCGGCCGAGCTGGCGGAGCCGTAACTCCACTCCGCTAATTTTAAGCCGATTATGCGGCTTAGCGATGGATACGAAGAGTGCCGGATTGTCATCTGTCCGGCTTTCGAGGTATTGTTTCAGATGAATTTTTGTGCGGGCGTTGAAATAGACTTCCCGTTCTTTGTTGCCTTTACCGAAAACGATGCACTCGCGTTCGTGAAAGTCTATATCTTCTCGATTAATTTTTACCAGTTCGCCGACGCGGATGCCGGTAGACGATAGCATATCTACGATTGCCAGATCTCGTATATGGGTGCAGTTGTCACGCAAAATTTCGAGATTTTCATCAGATAGCACCTCTTTAATTAAGGAGCCTGTTTTAACTTTATGGATGCGTCTCACCGGGCTTTTAAGGATATAATCTTCGTCTTCGAGCCATGCGAAAAAGCTTGAGAAAATTCTGCGGATATTGTCTATGGTAACTTTTGACGATTGGTTATTCGATTGGTATGATGCAAGATAACATCGTAGATCGGTCGTTGTTATATCGACGATATTCTTGTCGATCTGCCGTAACATATATTCAATAGTCGAAGCATAATATTTTAGTGTTTTCTCGGAGCATCCCTCGACTCGCTTGGCTGATATAAATAGCGTTTGCAGTTGAGAATTAGCCTTGATTCGCGCTTCGCTATCCGGAAGCTTTTCTGCGATGACAATATTTTGCAATGTGCGATTCAGCACGTTACATAAGATGCTCATTTGATCTGCCGTAATGACGGTACGCATCGCGGTTTTAATTTCGTCAATTAGTTTTTCTTTCATGGCTGCGTTTGTATTATTGAAATTGATAAAGTTACGCAGTCCATTGAAATACACACAAAGATAACCGATAAATGATAATTTAGCAAGCTAATCGAGGGAAACCTCCTCAACGGAGAGCTCGCCGGACATGAGTTTGGGTAAAAGGGTGTCACGAAGAGATGATAATATCTGATTTTCATTAGAAACCTTGACAATTTCAGCAAAATAGGAATTAACAATTTTTGAATATTGCATAATGATATCTTCAGGAGGAACAATAACCTTAAATCTATCAATATCTGCTTTGCCTAAATGACTAACTGTTGTCCCAACTTTATAACTCTGTACAAATGCTAATTTAGGATAAACAAGAGAATAAATATAATATTTACTCACATAGTCATATTTGGGGACAAACTTACATAATCGTTGATTTAATACACCTTTTTCGCCTCGCCAGATATGCGGAATAAATTCAGCATCCATTCCTGCGATAATGTCCCCACACTCTACATATTCTGTATTAGGTAACACTTCTTTTGTATAATATTGAGGAGTGTATGTTTTCAAATCTCGAATCCGAATTAATGGTAATCCTTGTTTTTTATCGTTAAACAACGCAGATTTATATGGGGCTCCATAGATTACATCAATATAGGAGTATATTGTTCCTGTACTCCATCCCTTCGGAATTAGTCCTAACTCTGAATCAACGAATTTTCCGCCTTTGAATGGTTCAAAATCCACAAACCACGACTTAAACAGCGCTTTGGCCTGCTCCTCTAAATTAGGATTACGCAGTCAAATAAAACAAGCCGAGGATTTTGAGGAACTGGCAAAGGTGATGCAAAATGCCTACTTTGTTATATCGACATTCAACAATGAACGTTTGATTCGGCAGAGCGGAGCCTTTTTGCTTTCGGGTAGCATTAATATTCAACTCAATAAATCTGATTACGGCGCCAGTCGGATCGAAAAGAGCAGTTGTTCTTTAAATAGCCAGTTTGCGAGCGAAAGGATAATCATACCGGCCGGAAGTAAGGAAAGCCTTTTAGAAGAATTGAATTTCTACAATATAAACCAAGGGGCTTTATTTCCGGAGTTGGAGCATCAGATGGCATATATCAAATATAGTATGTGTAAATCTAATGTCAGAAGCGCTTCATCTTTTGAAAAGATAGATTTTGATGCAATAAAAGCTGAAGAATCGAAGGAAGGTGTTGAGATAGCTGAATCCGTAGTGAAAGAAGAGTTAGTTGATAAGGCTATTTATGATATCGTATCACAATATATTTCAGATGATGCTATAAAACAGAATGTTCTTCGAATTATTACACGGCAAACCGAATATATAGATTGGGCCAATAAGGAAGCAACCATTAGTGATTTGAGACGTAAAATCAAACGAAGCCTGTCTTTACAATCTATTAGTTCTGATGTCGCAACGCAATCTGCGCGTAATATGGTATCACAGCTTGTTAACTTGTATGTGAAAAAATAACAATTATATGCACTTCACCGAAGATGATTTTGAAAACGCCATTCTAGAGTTGTTTCGAGAGCAATTAGGTTATGATTATGTGTACAGTCCCAATGTGATACGCGACTATGCAGAACCGCTTTACGTGGAGGTACTGGAGGCTATGTTGCCGCAGATCAATCGTGGTCTGCCACAGGCCGCTATTGACGAAGCCATGGTGAAGATTCGAACTTATGAGGGTGGAACGTTGGTACAGAAGAATGAATTGTTCACGGATTACTTGCAAAATGGCGTAGCTGTCAATTATTTCGATGGCCGCGAGCAATGCTCTGCAAATGTCCGGCTTGTCGATTACGATTCACCGTTACATAATCGGTTTACGATCGCTAATCAATGGACGGTCGATGGGCACTCGGTAAGGCGTGCGGATATGATCGTATTTGTCAATGGATTGCCGCTGGTGGTGGTCGAGCTCAAATCGCCCTCGCGTGAGAATACGGACGTGTCGGAAGCTTATGCACAATTGCGTAACTATATGCAGGAGATTCCGTCTCTCTTTATTTATAACGCTTTTTGTGTGATGAGCGATCAGGGGATGACTAAGGCGGGGACGATCACGGCGGGTGAAGACCGTTTTATGCAGTGGAAGACGGTAGATGGGAGTTATGAGGATACCCATAGCGCGAATTTCGATGTGCTTTTCGCGGGAATGTTCGAAAAAACGCGGTTTGTTGAATTGTTGCGGAATTTTATTTGTTACTCGAAAGACGGTAAACAGCGCGTTAAGATATTAAGTGCTTATCATCAGTTTTATGCCGTACGCAAGGCTGTGCTTTCGACGGTCAAAGCAGCTGAGACGGATGGTCGGGGTGGCGTGTTTTGGCATACGCAGGGCAGCGGAAAGTCATTGTCGATGGTCTTTTTCGCCAAGCAGTTGCAGCAGGCGATGTCGTCGCCGACGATTGTCGTGCTGACAGACCGTAACGATTTGGACGGCCAGTTGTACCGGCAGTTCGCTTGTTGCAGGGATTTTTTGCGTCAGACACCCGTGCAAGCCGAAAGTCGGGCTCATCTTCGGGAATTATTGGCGGGACGCGAAGCGAACGGTATCTTTTTCTCGACGATGCAGAAATTCGAGGAGAGCGAAGAACCGCTTTCGATACGACGAAACATAGTCGTTATGGCCGACGAGGCGCATCGCAGTCAATATGGATTGGAGGAGAGGGTCCGAATGGTTACGGATGCTGACGGGGTGATGCAGGCCAAAGTTGTAATCGGCGCGGCGCGTCTGGTGCGTAATGCGTTGCCGAATGCTACCTATATCGGGTTTACCGGAACGCCTATTGCGCAAAAAGATCGGTCGACACGCGAAGTATTCGGCGATTACATCGACGTGTACGATATGACGCAGTCGGTGGATGACGGTGCGACACGGCCGGTATTTTACGAGAGCCGTGTAATCAATCTGAAACTCGACGAGCAGACCTTGCGACGTATTGATGCGGAGTATGATGCGATGGCCGAGGAAGCGGAAGAGTATGTCATTGAGAAAAGCAAGCGTGAATTGGGGCGGCTCGATTCGATCTTTGGAGCTGACGCGACGGTGGCATCATTGTGCGAGGACATCGTAAAACACTATGAGGAATTCCGGCAATACGAGCAGACGGGTAAGGCGATGATAGTAGCCTATTCGCGGCCGATAGCGATCAAGATTTACCGTCGGATTCTCGAAATGCGCCCGGTATGGGGTGACAAGCTGGCTGTTGTGATGACTTCCGGTAATAAAGATCCGGAAGACTGGCGGGCGATTATCGGAAATGATTCCCACAAGAAAGAGTTGGAGAAGAGGTTCAAAGACAACGACAGCTCGTTGAAAATCGTCATCGTAGTTGATATGTGGCTTACGGGTTTCGACGTACCTTCGCTTTCGACGATGTATGTTTATAAACCGATGTCCGGACACAATCTAATGCAGGCTATTGCTCGTGTGAATCGTGTGTTCGGGGATAAACAAGGCGGTTTGGTTGTGGATTATGTGGGTATCGCTTCGGCGTTGAAGACGGCGATGAACGATTATACATACCGTGACCGCAAAAATTATGGTGATACGGATGTGGCTAAAACCGCCTATCCGGAGTTTCAAAAGAAACTGGACGTTTGCCGTGATCTGATGTATGGATTCAATTATGGCGCTTTCTTCGGTAAGTCTGATTTGGAGCGGGCGAAAGCCATCAGCGGAGGTGTCGATTTCATGCAGTCCCCTGAGCGGATGGAAACGAAAAAACTCTATATCAAAGAGGCGCTGCTGCTGCGGCAGGCATTGTCGCTTTGTCAGAGTTTGCTGAATTACGAGCAGCGTATCGAAGCTGCCTATTTTGAGGCGGTGCGCACATTACTGACGCGCGTGGAGGGCAAGGGTAAGATTTCGTTCCGTGAGATCAACGGGCGTATTAATGAATTGCTCAAGCAGAGTATCAAGAGCGAAGGGGTAATTAATCTTTTCTCCGATATTAAGGAGGAGTTCTCTTTGTTCGATCCGAAATTCCTTGAAGAGGTTGCCCGGATGAAGGAACGGAATTTCGCCGTAGAATTATTGCGTAGGTTGATTGCAGAACAGGTACAACTATATCAGCGAACGAATACGGTACGAGCCGAGAAGTTTTCGGAAATTCTGTCCGATGCCATGAGTCGCTATTTGAAAGGGATGCTGACGAACGAAGAGGTTATCGAAGAATTACTGAAAATAGCCCGTGAGATCGTTTTCGGCGAAAAGGCCGGCGAGTCGCTTAATCTGAACAGCGAAGAACTTGCCTTTTATGATGCGTTGACCAAGCCTGAGGCTGTAAAAGATTTCTATTCCAACGATCAGTTGATCGCTATTACACGTGAGCTGACGGATGCACTCCGGCGTAACAAAACGATCGACTGGAATATGAAGGAGAGTGCTCGTGCCGGAATGCGGCGTATTGTCAAACGGTTGTTGAAAAAGTATGATTATCCGCCTGCAGGGCAGGAAGATGCTTTGAATACGATTATGGAGCAGTGTAAGAAGTGGAACGAAAATAATTGAATGGGATAGCTATGGGTAAGTTGGAAGAGTCGTATAGAAGAGTTGCATAATGATTTTGCAAGATAAGTAATACGCGCCTGTTAACTCTGATTAGATAACAGGCGCGTATGATTATTTTGTAATGTCTAATTCCTTTTGGAACTGCTTTGCTTTTTGCCGGATATCTTCTGCTTCCTGCTTTCGGATAACGCTACGTTGTTGATTCTCGATTGCTTCCCGGACGGCTGTTTCGTAACGCTCAACTTGTTGCCGGAGCGAGCGACGGTCTGCGCGGCGTTCGGAATCGTAGAAGAGGGCGTTCAGGTTGCGCAATTTTTGCTCGTCGATGTCGCCCATCATTTGAACGTAACGGTATTTCAATTCCGTATCACGCAGGTTGGCAATACGGTCGTATAATTTAGTAATATGGATGCCGCCGCAGAGAATCACGATGAAAGAGATCGCCATATAGAGTAGTGCCCACGAGGTGTTGAAGTCGATGACGTGGATATGCCGTTGGGCTGCGGGTTGCGCAGGATGAGCGACGGCCGCAATAATTTTCTCGGTATGGTTTTCAGTCTCTTTTCCGATAGTTGTAATGCGGTCTGCAAGTTCCATGCGTACCCGTTCGACATTCGTGCGGGTGAATTGGGCCGTTTCGAGCAGTCGGGCGATTTTATCATCCGTTGTTACTGGAGCTGGGGCGGATATGTTGCGGTCGTCTATTCTGCGGCTGAGGGAGGTGAGTTGTTTTCTCAGTTCTTCGAAAAGTTCGATAATCGTGTTCGTGTCCATAAATAATAGGTATTGTCGATTAAAGTCGGTGTTGTTTTCTCTTTTTGCGCAGTCGTTCCTGAAGGCGCCGTTCTTCGTCCGCATCGTAGACCGGTTGCAGAAGATCTTCGAGCAGGTGACTGAACGATGCGACCGGATTGCTTACAGAACCGCGTTCGTTTGCGGAGAGTGCTTGTCGGCGGTTCAGGCTCAGCGCATGGTCGATTTTGGAGAAACTGAACTGCCGGTCGATTTTCGAACCGTTGAACGGGTAGCCGTTCCTGGCGAAGACGACGCCTTGTACGTCGGATGTGCCGCCGCGCATCCGGAACTCGGTAGCGATCCCTTCGTGCCGCAGCGCTGCCGTCAACTCCGGCCAGTCGCGGCAGCGGGGTACGGCGTCGCGCAGCGCGTGGAAAATTTCATATTTCGTTTTGTCCGGTTCGCGCAGGCGGTGCTCCTTGACATTCTCTTTGCCCGATGCGAAGTAGAGCCCATGCCGGACGGTCAGCTCCTTGCAGAGTCGCTCCGAACGGTAGCGGTCGTTGCGGTCGGAGACGGTACGGCCGTCGTTGTCCACCCGGTTGAAAAGGATATGCAGATGGGGATGTTCCCGGTCGCGGTGGCGGGCGATGATGAACTGCGTGTTTCGGATGCCCATGCCGGAGAGATACTCCGCGGCGATTCCGACCATCCGCCTGTTGTCGAGCCGTGCGGCGTCCTGTGCCGAAAAGGCGAGGACGATGTGGCCGACGGGCTTCGAAAGATGCGGATTCAGTGCCGCCTGCATTCGGAAGCTGCGGACGATGGAATCCCGGTCTTTCATCCGGACGCCCAGTCCGGCGAGCAATTCGGCGTCTTTTCCTTTGTCAAGGACGTAATCGACGGCTCCGCCGAACGAACCGCCTTTCGATATTTTGGCAATCATGGTTATTCGTTAATTTGATCTATTAGCGTATCTATCTTTTCGATCAGAGCTGTGCACTCCGCCGCTGCCTGAACATATCCGGCGGAGTTGGCTTTTCGGGCGAGCTGATTGAGGTTGTTGGCCATACCGGCGAGCTGCCGCAGCAGGGTCATCTGTTCTGCCGTGAGGCGCTGGCGGACGACGCTCCTTGAGAGCGCCGTCCGGGCGTATTCGGCCCAGGTGAGACCTGCCGCCCGCGCCTTGCCGCGCAGGGCGTAGTAGTCTGCTGCGGCCATCTTCACGGTCAGCCGCTCCTTGAGCTTTTCACTTGCGGATTTGGGCGGACGTCCGCCTTTGGGATTCTTTTTCATTATATCCATTTGAGACCAGCGGGATGAATCTGCAAGGGTTTCGGGGCACCCGAAACATAAACTTGCTCTCTTAAAACCCGGAATGTTACTCCGCGGCGGCCGATGTCAGTTTTTGTCCGAACATCTCCATTTCGCGGCCGATGACTGTCTCGGAGAACTTGGCGTAGTGGCGCGTCATGTTGGTGTTCGAGTGGCCGAGAATCTTGGCTAGAACGTCAATCGGCATGCCGTATTCGACGGCCATGCAGGCGAAGGTGTGGCGGGCAACGTGGGTGGTCAGCACTTTGTTGATGCCGCACACGGCTGCTATCTCTTTCAGGTACGCGTTCATCTTTTGGTTACTCGGCGTAGGGAGCACCCGTGAGCGTGCGACGCATACTTCGTCGTGCTCGTAGCGGCGCAGGATTTCGAGTGTGGCCGGGAGTAGCGGGATACGGCTCATCACGGAGGTCTTCTCGCGGGGCTTGTGAATCCACCAGCGGCCTTCGTCGTCCTGCGAGAGGTGCTCGCGCCGCAGGTGGTCGGCATCGGCGAAGGCCAGCCCCGTCAGACAGCAGAAGACGAAGACGTCGCGGATGCGGGCCAGCCGGTGGTCGAGCGCCTTGCGGCTCAGTAGTTCCAGTTCATGCGCCGTGAGGTGCTCCTTGGCCTGCACCTCGTCTTCTTTGAGTTTATAGTAGCGGAACGGATTTTTCGTGATCCACTCGTTGCGCAGGCAGTAGAGGACAAAGTTGCGCAGACAGTTCATCACGGCGACCGCTCCGTTGTGGCGGCAGCGGTGGGCGGTTTGCAGGAAGAGGTTGAAGCCGTCCAGAAACTCGTAGTTCATCCGTTCAACGGGAATATCCTCGGCTTTGCCGCGTTGGGCGAGATACTGTTTGAGGTAGCGCAGCAGCCGCTCGTACTTGTCTGCCGTGCGCTGCGTGATGCGCACGCCCACTTCGGTCGTCCTTTTCGCATTAGGAAAAGGATGGTAAAAGTTTCCTGTCTCATAACTCGTGACATTTTAAGGATTGACAAAACGTCTGCAAGGAAACTTTATTGCGGTGTAAAACGCAGCAAAACAATGTATTGCGGGCTAAAAAGGTGGCAATCCTGTTTTCGGAAGCCCAAATCGTCTCTGCCCACTTTTTTGCCACCCAACAGTTTTCTCCGGCTTGCTTTCCGCTTCCGGTTCGGGGAATCGGTCGAGACCTTTGCAAAATGGTGATAACCAGCCCCCCCCCTACCGGACGGGCGACAAAAAAAGGAGCCTCGGAAAAGGCTCCTTTGTGCGGATAAAGGGACTCGAACCCCCACGCCGTAAGGCATCAGATCCTAAGTCTGACGTGGCTACCAATTACACCATATCCGCATCGGTAGGACAAAGGTAGATAAAAATTCACAAAACACAACCGGCACGGGCCATTATCCGGCTTTTTTGGTTACTTTTGTAAGTAATTTTTTAGACATGCCGCAACATATTACCCTTGTACTCACGCCGAAGCAGGCTGCCGATGCGACGTTTTACACCTCGCAGGCGGCGCGGCGCATGGGTGTCTCGGAGGCCGATATTGCTCTGGCGCGGGTCGTGAAACGGTCGATCGACGCCCGGCAGCGGCAGGTGAAGGTGAATCTGACGCTCGAAGTGTACGTCGACCGCGAGCCGCAGCCCGGGCCGGTGCATTTCGACTATCCGTCGGTCGACGGACGCACGGAGGTCGTGGTCGTGGGATCGGGACCTGCGGGGCTGTTCGCGGCGCTGCGGCTGATCGAACTGGGCCTGCGGCCCGTGATTCTGGAGCGCGGGCGCGACGTTTCGGCCCGCAAGCGCGACATCGCGCAGATCAACCGCAACGGCGCTGTGGACCCTGACTCGAACTACGCCTTCGGTGAAGGCGGAGCCGGGACCTTTTCCGACGGCAAGCTCTTCACCCGCAGCAAAAAACGCGGCGACTACAACAAGGCGTTGCAGACGCTGGTGTTTCACGGTGCGACGCCCGAAATTCTCTTCGAGGCCCATCCTCACATCGGAACCGACAAGCTGCCGGGCATCATGCAGCGTATCCGGCAGACGATTGTCGGAGCGGGCGGCGTGTTCCGTTTCGGGAGCCGCGTCACCGATTTGAAAATCGAAGGCGACCGGATAAAAGGCGTATGGTGCGGCGACGAACTGATCGAAGGAGCCGCCGTCGTGCTGGCTACGGGCCATTCGGCGCGCGATATTTACGAACTGCTCCACCGCCGCGGCGTGCGCGTCGAGGCCAAGCCCTTTGCCATGGGGGTGCGCATCGAGCATCCGCAGGCGCTGATCGACTCGATTCAATACCATTGCGAGACGCGCGGCGAGTACCTCCCGGCGGCCTCCTATTCGCTCGTGAGCCAGGAAAACGGCCGCGGGGTCTACTCGTTCTGCATGTGCCCGGGCGGGTTCATCGTACCGGCCATGACCGATGCCGCGGAGTCGGTGGTCAACGGCATGTCGCCCAGCGGCCGTACGTCGCCCTATGCCAATTCGGGGCTGGTCACGGAGGTCCGGCTTGCGGATTTCGAACATCTGCGTGCCGAATGGGGCGAGCTGGCGGGGCTGAAATTCCAGCAGCGGTTCGAAGAGTCGGCGCGGCAGCGGGGCGGGGAGCATCAGATCGCTCCGGCACAGCGGGTCGCCGATTTCGTGGCGGGCCGCGCAAGCGGGTCGCTGCCCCGAACGTCGTACATTCCCGGTATCACGCCGTCGCGTCTGGACGAGTGGATGCCCGGCTTCATCGCGCAGGGACTGCGTCAGGGCATCGCGACCTTCGGCCGCCGGATGCGCGGGTATCTGACCAACGAAGCGGTGGTCGTGGGCGTGGAGTCGCGCACCTCGACGCCCGTGCGCGTGCCGCGCGACCCCGGGACGCTGATGCATCCCGAAACGAAGGGTTTGTTTCCCGCAGGAGAGGGGGCCGGTTACGCCGGCGGCATCATTTCTGCGGCGCTCGACGGCGAACGAATCGCCGAGGCGGTAAAAAATTATATTCGATAGCCGATGGAACCGAAAGTCAGCATTATCATTCCGGTCTACAATGTCGAGCCGTTTCTGGCCCGATGCCTGGACAGCGTGGTGGGACAGACCCTGCGCGGGATCGAGATCATCTGCGTCGACGACGGAAGTCCCGACCGGTCGATCGACATCCTGAACCGCTATGCGGCGCAGGACGACCGTATCCGGGTCATTTCGCAGGAGAACCGCGGCCTGGGCGGCGCCCGCAACCGGGGATTCGACGCCGCGACGGGCGAATTCATCCTTTTCGTGGATTCCGACGACTGGATCGACCCGGCTTACTGCGAGCGGCTGTACGAGGCCGCCCGGGAGGCGGAGGCCGACATTGCCTGCGCCTCGATGCTGAAGATCAGACCCTCCTATTCGAAATGGACGATTCATTATACGGAGCGGCAGGTGGCTGCCGAAGCGCAGGAGAAATTTCGCCTCTGCCGCTGCCCGCCCGATTTCTATGTGATGAACAAGCTCCTGCGGCGCGAGATGCTGTTGCGGCTGGGACTGCGCTTTCGCGAACGGGTCTGTTACGAGGATGTGGAATATACGATGCGCCTGCTGGGCGAAGGGGGTGTTCTGGTGACGGTTCCCGATGTCGTTTACCGCTATGTGGTCAACGGGGCGTCGATTACCAAGAGCCGCCAGACGCCGAAAAAGCAGCAGGACAAATATCTGGCCCACAAAGCTTTCGTGGCCTACGCCGACGCCCGCGGAATACGTCTCGACGCGAGGTTCCGGCGCATTACCCGCCGTTCGTTCGGCCGCTGGGGACTTACGTGGCTGAAAATCAAGGAGTGCGGCGACCGGGAGACCTACCGGTTGTTCGATCTGATTCCGGTGTGGCGGAAACGTGTAACCGATAAACAAGCATGCGATGGACATTGATCTGGTATACCTTTGGGTCGATGGGAACGACCCTGTGTGGCTGACGAAGAAAAATGAATTTCTGCCGGCCGACAGGCAGGTGGACCCCCAGGTGGCGGGGGAGTGCCGCTACGTCGAGAACGACGAACTGCGTTATTCCCTGCGTTCGGTGGAGAAATTCGCGCCGTGGATACGCCGCGTCTATATTGTGACCGACGACCAGACGCCTGCGTGGCTCGATACGTCGAATCTGCGCATAAGGGTGGTTTCCCACCGGGAGATCATGCCTGCGGAGATTCTTCCCGTCTTCAATTCGTGCACCATCGAGTTGTTTCTGCCCCGGATTCCCGGTCTGGCCGAGCATTTCCTCTATGCCAACGACGACATGTTTTTCAGCCGCCCCGTCGATCCCGGGTTTTTCTTCGACTGGCAGGGCCGCCCCATCGTGCGGCTTAAGGTCCAGTCGCTGAAGAAGCACGACGACGACATCTATTGCCATACGATCCTCCGCATGCAGGATCTCGTGCGGGCGCGTTACGGCAGGTGCTCGTCGCTGGCTCCCCACCACAATGTCGACGCTTACCGCCGCAGCGATTTTCTCGAATGCTGCGAGACCTTCCGGGCCGAACTGGAGCATACGAAGCACGCCCGGTTCCGTTCGCGCGACGACTGGCAGCGTGCCCTGGTGCTCTACGATGCGTTGGCGCGCGGACGCGCCTCGCTGCGCAAGGTGACCCGCTTCAACAAACTGCGCAACCCCTTGCGGCTGCTTCGTGCGGCTTTCGGCGCGGGTTGCGGCAGCGATTCGCGTTGCATCCCGGCTTATCTGCCTAATCTTGAATCTATTATGGAGAAATATGATCCGTCGTTGTTCTGCCTGAACGACGACGTGCGTATGACCGACGAAGACCGTATCCGGGTCCGGACGTTTCTCGACACCCGTTTCCCCGAAAAGTCATCGTTCGAAAAGTAGCGCGCGGCGAATTCGCTGCGACCGGGTCAGCCGCCGATGACGATGGCCGACCCTCTGCCGATCTCGTAGGATATTTTCGGGGTAAGATGCCGGTCGAGCCCCTTCTCGCAGCGGGTCCGGTGGCAGCGGATGCTGTCTTTGTAACGCTGCTCGTTGCTGTTGCAGCCCGAACGTTCCGCCTGGTTGTGATGGAGGTGGAAAGCAACGCCCCGGAATTTCATGCATCGCTGATGTATCTCGCTGTTGTTGAGCCGTATGCATAATTCGGCGTCCTCGAATCCCCAGCCCTTGAAATCTTCGTCGTAGCCGTTTACGCGAATCAGGTCGTTGCGCCAGAATGCCATATTGCACCCACGGGGAGCGCGGGTCGGGCCGAACGTATGGTAGAGTATCGACATGATCGGGATTCGTACGACATTGTTGCTGCTGCGGATGCCTTTCATCAGCGGGGACAGCGATGTGATCTCCCCGCTGAGCACCTTGCGGGTCAGCAGTTCGGTGATGATGCCCCGGGAGCCGGTGACGAAGCATCCTTCCCGGGCGAAAAGCATGTGGTCCTGAATGAAATTCCGTTGCAGGATCAGGTCGCCGTCGATCTGGATAATGTATTTTCCTTTGCTGGCGGCAATGGCTTTGTTGCGGATGGCCGCCAGGCGGAAACCGTTATCCTCGTGCCAGATATGGCGCACGGGAACCGGCGAGATGTTCTCGAAGTGCTTTACGACATCGCGGGTGCTCATGCCCGATCCGTCGTCCGCAATCAGGATTTCGGAGGGCATGACGGTCTGTTGCATCACGCTGTCGAGGCAAAGGTAAAGCGCCCGAGGCCAGTTGTAAGTGGAAATGATCAACGATACTGTCATCGTACTGTAAAACTATTGGTTAGGTTAGGAGTTCGAGGATAGGCAATAGCGAGTGTGCAAAATCTCTGCCGGGGTGTTGCGCGGGGAGATTCTGGCCGAAAAGAAAATGACGTTGCTGAAATCATTTTGCAAAAGTAGCAATTTATCTGTTATGATCGTCATATCGCTCTTTTTATATATATAAATGCGCTTTTCGGCCGATACTGCATACCGGGTGGAAAAAAGTTTTTTAAGGTTTGGGTTGCGAGGGTATTATGTGGTTGATTTACATGGGCGTATGAATTCTTGCCGGCTGGTGATATTAAAAAAACTCAAAAAATTTGGAAATTATTTTAATAAAAGCTTGCGCGGATGGTTTTTTCGCCTTATCTTTGCAGCGAAGTTTTAAGGTTCATTTAGGTTAGTAGTTTTAGGTTGGTGAGGAAACTGGGAAAGACGGACTGCGGTCCGGTTCCAGGTTTCCTTTTTTTTGCGTCTTTTCGGAAGGCGCTTTTTTTATGCCCGCTTCCGGGCGCCTCTCTTTTCGCGCGTCCGGAATTTTCCGGACCTCCGTTTCGATCTTCCCGGGTTTTGCCCGTTTTTTCGTTCAACCCGATTGGCCGGTTCCATTTTCCGGAAAATTCCGTCGATTGGGGTTTTCAGGCCGTGGCGCCGCGTTGAATGCGTTTAGGATTAAACACTTGCGAGAGTAGCTACTTAATCGGGTAAGTAGCTTTATCGGGAGATCAATGTTACCAAATTGTTAAATATATTTAATATATTCGTAAAATATTTGCGTAATTGAAAAATCCCCCTTATCTTTGCAGTGAAGTTTTAAGGTTCATTTAGGTTAGTAGTTTTAGGTTGGTTGAGGAAATCGGCAGGTTGTAACGGGTTGTCCGTTGCTAAGACCAGAGGGGCGGTACTCGCTCCGCGGTCGAATACCTCCGATTGAACCTCATTTTCGGAGGGGGTGGTTCCCCGCCGAAAAAGAAGGTCCTAGTCGTGAGACTCGGACCTTTTTTCTTTTCCTTGCAGGGCCTGACCGTCAGAGTCCGGCCAGCTGTTCGCGGCTCACGCTCACCTCGACGCTCCCGAGCGCGTAACATCCGATGTCGTAGGGATTGTAGTAGAACGTGATGCCTTCGGGCGTGACGAGGAAATTCTCCGTTACACCGATGTATTCCGGGAAAAAACCCTTCGTTTCCAGCTCTTCGTCGCTCCGGACCCCGTATTGTTCGTATATATCTTCGCGGATCAGCCGGTTGAGCCGCTCCAGCTGCGTTTCGGTGAACAGGTCGGCCGTCGTGATTTCGTAACCGCCCGCCAGCGAATAGTTGTAACATTCCGTGCCGTAGATGCCGTGCGCTCCGCCCGTGTAACTTGCCCGCGTGATCACGTAGCAAAGGAGCGTGTCGACGACCGATCCTTCGGATTCGACGGAGATTTCGCCTTCCCATGCCGGACGGACGGTGCTTTCCGGTGTATTCCCGGGAGGCGTCATGTCGCTGGTAACCTGACGGATCGCGGCCGAAGCCGCCTCTTCGGGCGTCCCTTCGAAATTCTCCAGGTCGAAAAAACGGTCGATGTTCATCCGTTCGATCGCTGCGAGGGCGGGGGAGTCCTGGGCGTTGGCGATCGAAGCGAAGCGATATTCGAAATCGCAGGAGAAGCCGTTTCCGCTGATCAGCGAGTCGGTGCTTACGACGGTGAACTGCGGCCGGACAGGGCGTTTCGTGCAGGACCCGGCCGTCAGAGCGGCGGCGGCCAGGAGGGCGAGGGTGGGGAATTTCATGGCGATACGTTTTTATGTCTATCTGTAAAGATAGCTCAAAAAGCATTTGCGACGCCCAAAAACGAAAAAAATCACAGATTTTGCCGGAAAATTTTGGAGTTTCGAAAGAAGGCGTTATCTTTGCACCACAAAACTAAACCGGTGGATTCATCTAAGGGTTAGGATACATGCCTCTCACGCATGACATAGGGGTTCGAATCCCCTATCCACTACCAAACTGACGGCTGCACGCAAGTGCGGCCGTTTTTTTGTTTCGGATCACCGGGGGCTCCCCGGCTGTTTTAACCCCTGTCGCCTTTTCCTCCGGTCTGTTCCCCTCTGCGCGCCGATTCTGTTCGTTATTGAAAAAGGCCTGTTGGTGATGATTGTCCCGGGGTTCGTTGAATTAATTTGCCGCCGTCGCGCCAGTCCTCTATTTTTGCTTCAAAATTGCAAATAGAGTTTTTATTTTAATAGTATGATTATGAAAAAATTAGTGTCTATGACCATGGCTATGGCCATGATGGCTGCCCTCTTCGTGGCGTGCGGGGATGACGGAACGGACGATGAGACGCCCCCCCCCGCTGTTCCGACTATCGCATTGGACGGCGGTGACATCGACCAGCCGCAGGAGATCACGAATCCGATGTCGGTCAAGATCGGCGTGACGGCTCCCGGAGCGATTGCGGGCTTCACGGTTACGATCGACTCGCCGGCTCTGACGGCCGAAATGCTCGCAACGGTAGGTTTGGCTACCGAGCTGAACCTCGTGAATCCCGGCAGCATGGCCGAGGCGCTCGGTGCGCTCGGGTTCCCTTCGGGGGAGGCGGTTTCGGGCAAAACGGCCCTGACGTTCGATATTTCGAAGCTTGTTCCGATGATCGCGCAGATTTACAATGAAACCTCGGATCACAAATTCATTCTGAAAGTGACCGATGCGAAGGGTAAGAGCACGACCAAAACCCTGACCTGCCACCTGACGGGCAAGGTGGCTCTGGCCTATAACAACGATGCCGATCTGTGGGCCAATACCGCGACCGTTACGGCTGCGAATGTTCCCGATGGCGGCAGCGTGCAGTATCGCGTAAAGGGCGCCGCCGACTGGACCGACGCCGTGCTCGTCGAAGGTTCGAAATACCGCCTCGCTCCGGTTTACGAAACGTCGAAAAATGCGGCGGGACTCGATGTTCATACGATTAAGGCCGGTACGGGCGTTTTTGCCGCCACGACCTACGAAGTTCGTATCGCAAAAGACGGGCAGGCCGTCGACAGCAAGGAGTTCGCCACGGCGGTCGGGGATAAGATTCCCAACGGCGACATGTCGGGCTGGTCGAAGAAACAGATGACTACTGACGGCAAGACTTTCTGGCCGATTACTTATCCCAATGCCGAAGGTAATAGTGTATGGGACAGCGGCAACAATATGTTCCTCGAACAATACAACGATGACGGCACTCCCACAATCTTTACGCCGCTCTGCCGTCAGGATGAGACGGAGCCGGGGACGGCCCGTTTGCAGGCCCGTATGGTCCTTGACTTTGTTTTCGCTCCGGGAAATATGTTCACCGGCGATTTCAATTATTCGGGCTTCTCCGGGACGGTCAATTTCGGTAAGCCTTACGCCTGGACGGCCCGTCCGCGTGCTCTGAAAGTGCGTTACAAGGCGCAGATCGGCAAGATCGACAAGGTGGGTTCGTACGACCCCGACGGAGCGTCCTATCAGGATAAGCAGGATTGTGCGCGTATTTTCGTGGCCGTCGTTAACTGGAAGGCACAGCACGGCGTGACCTCGGGTATGACGGAGCCCGCGGGTATGTGGGACCCGGCTGTGAAAACGAGCCTCGATGAAGGGGCGATTCTCGGCTATGGCGATCTGGTCATTACGCAGACTGCAACCGGCTGGGTCGAGGCGACGCTCCCGTTCAACTGGTATGCAAAAGATGCTGCCAATCCCGCTTCGGCTCCGTTCTCGCTGGTGATTTCGTGCGCTACGAGCATGCGCGGCGACTACCTGACGGGTTGTTCGACCAATACGATGCAAGTCGACGATTTCGAGTGGGTCTATTGATTGGAAACCATGTGCCCGGACCGAAGCCCGCAGGGAGCGGGACGGTGAGTAGGTAGGGTATTCGGACCGGGTTCTTCCTTTCTTTGTCCTGCTCCCGAAAAAATGCGACGGCCGCCTTATCGAAAGGCGGCCGTCGCGGCGTTGGTTAGTTAAGGTATTAAAGGTTGGTGGGGTTTTATTTCTCGAATTTCGCCTTGAATTTGTCCAGCTGGCGTTTTAGGGCGTCGATGGCTTCGTCGACCGACTCCTCGAAGGCTTTCGACTGGTGGCAGGCCACCAGGTCTTCGCCGGGCATGTGCAGCGTGATGGTTGCGAATTTATTTCCTTTTTCGTGGTCCTTATCGAGTTTGAGAATGACCTCGGCTCCGGTCGAGCGCTCCGCAAAGCGGTCCAACTTCGCCATTTTGGCATTCACGAATTCGACGAGCCGTTTGTCGGCGTCGAATTTCACGGATTGAATCTGTACGTTCATAGCCTTACAGTTTATAAAAGTTAATCATTTGCCTCCCTTTTCGCGGGGATGGGCCTTCGCGTAAATCTCCCGGAGCCTGGCGATGCTGTTGTGCGTGTAGACCTGTGTGGCCTGCAACGAGGCGTGCCCGAGGAGTTCCTGTATTTCACGCATATCGGCGCCGCCGTTCAGAAGGTGGGTGGCGAATGTGTGCCGCAGCACATGGGGGCTTTTCTTGCCCTGTACGCCCGCCCTGTCCAGTTCTTCCTGCACCGTTCGGTACACCGCCGTCCGGGATATGCGTTTTCCTTTGTGTGTTAAAAATAGTGCTTTTTCCGATGAAATGCAAATATTTTGCCTCTCAATTAACCCGATGTAATGTAAAATCTTTTCGCGCACGAATTCGAGCATCGGGACTATCCGCTCCTTGTCTCCCTTGCCCCGGATGCGCAGCGACGAGAAGTCCGCGGAGAAATCGTCGCGGTCGATGCCGACCAGTTCCGCCAGGCGCAGGCCGCAGGTGTAGAGGAGAAGTATGATCAGCGAATTGCGCTCGCGGACGAAGTCCTCGCTGTCGCATTCGCATTCGCTGACGATGCCGTTCATGCGGCTTTCGGGGACGAAGGCCGGCAGCCGCTGCGAAGTCCGCAGCGAGGGGATCGGATGCACGACGTCGCGGCCGACGGCTCCCGTGCGGAGCAGCCAGCGGAACAGCGCACGCAGCGACGAAATCTCGCGGTTCATCGAGGCGGCGCTCACGCGGCCCGTTTCGGTGCGGTAGAGAATCCATTCGCGGATGTCGTCCGTGGTGATCCGCTGCGGTTCGAACCGTGCGTCGTCGACCCCCAGCCACGCGAGGAACTGCTCCACGTCGTGGCGGTAGTTGCGGACCGTGAGCGGCGAGTAGCGGCGTTCGGCTTCGAGGTATCGGACGAAATCGGCGATCATACGTGAGCAAAGGTACATAAAAGCCGGATACGGTGCAAAACCGGATCGTATTCGGCGCAGCAAGGACGAGCGCGCACTGAAAAGTGTCGTCACGGCTCCAAAGATAGGGAAAAACCTTTACCTTTGTCCCAAAATGAAAGCGATATGAAACAGAGCTGGAAACCGGGGACGGTGCTTTATCCGCTGCCGGCGGTGCTGGTGAGCTGCGGCGCGGCGCCCGAGGAGTATAACATGCTGACCGTGGCGTGGACCGGAACGGTCTGCTCCGACCCGCCGATGTGCTTTATCTCGGTGCGTCCCGAACGCCATTCCCACGCGATTATCAGCCGTACGGGCGAGTTCGTCATCAACCTCACGACGCGCCGTCTGGCGCGCGCCGCAGACTGGTGCGGGGTGCGCTCGGGCCGCGACTTCGACAAATTCCGCGAGATGGGCCTGACGGCCGTGCCGTCGGAAAAGGTCGCCGCACCCCTGATTGCCGAATCACCCGTCAACATCGAATGCCGTGTCCGGCAGGTGCTGCCGCTCGGGACGCACGACATGTTCCTGGCCGAGGTGGTCGGCGTTCAGGCCGACGAGGCCTACATAGATCTGGCGACGGGGCGGTTCTGCCTTGAACGGGCCGATCCGATCGTCTACTCCCACGGCGAGTATTTCGCGCTGGGCGAGGCGTTGGGTCATTTCGGCTGGTCGGTGCGCAAAAAGAAAAAGGCGCCGAAGAGACGCTGATATTTCCGATTCGCTCTGTTTCGGGGTCGTAACGACGCTTTTTCCGGCCGGAAAGTTCTGCGGAACCATTTGCAATCCCGTGTTGCACCCGTTCTATTTTCTCCTATCTTTGTTCCATGAAAACAAGCCCGATAAGATACGCGCTGTTCGCCGCTTCGGCGATCCTGCTGCTGGCGGGATGCGTCAAGATGCCGAAACCGGGGACGCAGAATCCCGAGGAGCCGGACAATCCCGATTCCCCCCCCCGACGGAATACCTCTATCCCTTCGGCGATGAACCCGGGCAGATAACGGCCGAGATCGCGCTGTCGTTCGGGCCGGGGACCGATCTTTCGGCGGCGCGCATCGAAATTCCTCCCCTGAAATACAACAAGTCGCTGCTGCTGCTCCTGACGCAGGACGACTGCAAGCAGGCGGCTTTCTCGACCACGTGGGCCGCGATCAACGGACGTCCCCTTTCGGATACTTATTTCTACAATGCGCCGCATCTGCGCGGCGGGGATATGCCGCCCGATACCTACTCTTTCGGCAAGGCGCTGGGCTCGACCGACGGGACGGGACGCGAAGTGCGCTTCTCCTTTACCACCGCCATTTCCCCCGAGTGGGACTATATGGATGACAAGGCTGTGGTGCGGCCGGGCTTTACGGAGAATTATTACCGCTTTTTCATGCGGGCGGGGTTGATGTGGGACGATGTGATCGAGATGCTCAACTACGGGGTCGGAATCGCCTTCCACGATGTGAACACGCTGTCGGTCGATGTGCCCGACTCGATCCGTGCGCACTTCGTCTCCTCGCAGCGGATCGTCCTCGACCGCCTCGCGGGACGCGGCTGCAAGATGCTGATCGAACCCAACGGCAACAAGGCTTATGTCGCGGCGGCGGAGGGCTACGATCCGATCCAGACGATTTTCCTGCAGTCGGGCGGTGAGAAGCTCCGGCCTTTTGCCGTGAACGGCGATCTGCTGCGAACGCGCATCGAGCGGGGACTGTGGCTGCCGGCGGCGATTCCGGCGGTGATCGAGGCGCAGATGGCCCGACCCGTGGAGGAGCGCGAAGCGGTGAATATCGGCGTGCACGGCACCGACCGTTTCTGGTCCGAGATGCTGCTGTGGCTCAACAACACCTACGGCCGGGATGGCGAGGATTGCCTGTGGATGCCTGCGGCCGAGGAGTATTTCGAATACAACTATCTGCGACACCATGCCGTCGTAAACGCGCGGGTGACGGAAAACACGCTCACGCTGACGGTCGAGATGCCCGGCGGACTCTATTTCTATTATCCTTCGCTGACGATCAATCTTCTGGGCGTCGATCCCGGAGCCTGCACGGCGGTCGGCGGCGGTGAGACGGTCACGGGGCTTTCGTGGGGCCGGGGCCGGACGGCGGATGACGGGGCGGAGGCGTTGATGGTCAATTTCGATTGCCGGCATGCCCTGGTCGCGCACGCCGAACATTTCGTGGCGGTTTACGAGGCCGACCCTTCGGCGGCGAACCGGGCCGACGCCCGCTATTTCGTGGCCATGCTCAAGGACTCCGACTGCAAGGAGAGACTTCTCAAACGGATAAAATAGACGCGGAAAAATAACGAAAAGGAGGCGAACGGAAAACGATTCGCCTCCTTTTTTTGTCATTAATGCGGCGGTTTCGCGAATAATCGCTATCTTGCGTAGCGTAAAATCCGGCCTCCCGCCTGCGTGGGGACCGAAGCCTTTGCCGACGAGGCGATCAACCGGAAATGGGATGAAGAAACTGCTTTTCGTGTTTGCGGGACTGGCCTTCGCACTGACGGCCGCCGCACAGGAATTCCGAATTACGCACGGGCCTTACCTGTGCGACATGTCGCAGGACGGAGTGACGGTGGTCTGGACCACCAACAGGCCCGCGCTTTCGTGGGTCGAGGCGTCGCCCGCCGACAGCCTTGCGCCCGCACCGCCGCCGCGCCATTACCAGACCGTCGCCGGCCGCAAGCTGGCCGGCAGGACGCTGCACGCCGTTCGTGTCCGGGGGCTGCAACCCGGGACCGACTACCGTTACCGGATCTTTTCGCAGGAGGTTCAGTCGTGGCCCGACGTCAACAACGTCACCTATGGAAAGACTGTCGGCGCCGATGCGTCGCGGCGCCGGGCCTACGGGTTCCGCACCTTTCCGGCTGCGGGTTCCGGATGCTCGTTCCTCGTGCTGAACGACATCCACGGCAAGGCCGACGTCCTGACCCGGCTCTGCAAACGCGTGGACTTTTCCGAACTGGGATTCGTGGCTTTCAACGGCGACATGTCGAGCAGCGTCGAGAGCGGGGAGCAGCTTTTCAAGGACTACCTCGACGCTTCGGCCGCGCTTTTCGCTGCCGGGACGCCGATTCTCTTCACCCGCGGCAACCACGAGACGCGCGGCGTCTTCGCCGACAGCCTCGGGGATTATTTTCCCGGGCGGGACGGGCGGTTCTACGGCATTTATCGCTACGGCGACGTCTGTATCCTGCTGCTCGACTGCGGCGAGGACAAGCCCGACGACCATGCGGAGTACAACGGGCTGGCCGATTACGACGCCTACCGCGCCGAGGAGTGCGCGTGGCTGAAAAAGGCCGTGCGCTCGGAGGAGTTCCTCACGGCTTCGGCGCGCATCGTCCTGCTCCATATCCCGCCTGCGGCCGGGGCCTGGCACGGGAGCGTTCACCTGAACGAACTCTTCGTGCCGGTGCTCAACGAGGCCGGGATCGACCTGATGCTCTGCGGCCACGACCACCGTTATTCGTTCCATCCCGCCGGGGAACGGGACGCGAAGTTCCCGATCGTGGTCAACGACAACCGAAGCTGCGTGCGCTGCGATGTCGCCGACAGCCTGATCCGCGTACGGATTGCCGGTCCCCGCGACAAGACGGTCCATACGCACGAATTTCCGCTGAAACCACAATTTCAACCATAACCTGAATCAATATGAAGAGACTCTTTTTTTCGCTGTGCGCCGTCGGTCTGTCGTGCGCGGCCTTCGGGGCGGGACCCGAGGTCAACATCGTTCCCAAACCCCTCTCGGTGACACCCGGCGCGGGGACGTTCACCGTAACCGCGTCGACCGTGATCGGCGTCGGCAAGAATGCCGAACTGCGCCGCTCGGCCCGGATTTTCGCCGGGGAGGTCGCGCCTGTCGTCGGAGGGGTGATGAAAACCGCCGCCGAGGGCGACGTCCGTCTGGCGGTGGACGGCTCGCTGGAGGCCGAGGCCTATACGCTCGCCGTGACTCCTTCGGGCGTCGAGGTGCGCGGCGGAACGCCGCAGGGCGTCTTCCACGGCCTGCAAAGCCTGCGCCAGCTGGTCATCGACGGCGAAGGCGTCGTGCCCGCCGTGACGGTCAGCGACAAACCCTATTTCGCCCACCGCGGGGGCATGCTCGATCCCTGCCGTCATTTCTGGACGGTGGACGAGGTCAAGGAGTATATCGACATCCTCGCCATACACAAGCTCAACAAGTTCCACTGGCACCTGACCGACGATCAGGGCTGGCGTATCGAGATCAAAAAATACCCCGAGCTGACGCGAGTGGGATCGGTGCGCGGGGAGACGCTCATCGGCCACCATCACACCTCGAGCGAGTATGACAAGACGCCTCACGGCGGCTATTACACGCAGAAGCAGATCCGCGAGATCGTGAAATACGCCGCCGACCGCTATATCACGGTGATTCCCGAAATCGAGCTTCCGGGGCATGCCGTCGCGGCGCTCACCTCCTATCCGTGGCTGGGCTGCAAGGGCGAGGGCTACGAGGTGCGCCGGCGCTGGGGCATCAGCAAAGAGGTCTTCTGCCCGGGCAAGGAGACGACGTTCGAGTTTCTGCAGAACGTCTTCGCCGAGGTGCTCGAACTCTTTCCCTCGGAGTTCATCCACATCGGTGGCGACGAGTGTCCGAAGGACAGCTGGAAACAGTGCCCGCTGTGTCAGGAGCGCATCCGGACCGAGGGGCTGAAGGACGAGTTCGAGCTTCAGAGCTACACGGTGCGCCGCATGGAGAAGTGGCTCCGCGAGCACGGCCGGAAGATCATCGGCTGGGACGAGATTCTCGAAGGCGGCGTTTCGCCCACGGCGACCGTCATGTCGTGGCGCGGCTCGAAGGGCGGCATTGCGGCGGCCAAGGCCGGCAACCACGTCATCATGGCGCCCAATGTCCATTGCTACCTGGACTACTACCAGACCAAGACCCCGACGAAGGAGCCGATGGCCATCGGCGGCTATGTCCCGATGCGCAAGGTCTACGAACTGGACCCCTACGACCAGCTTACGCCCGGGGAGCGTGCCTACATCCTCGGCGTGCAGGGCAACCTGTGGACCGAGTATATCGCCACGTTTCCGCACCTGAAGCACATGCTGCTGCCGCGTCTGGCCGCCATCGCCGAGGTGGGCTGGTCCTACGACCGCAAGGATTTCGACGACTTCAAACACCGCATGAACTCCCTGCGCAAGTGCTACGATGCCGCAGGGCTGAACTACGCCACCTATTTCTTCGAAGGCAAGGACGAATAGCCGTCCGGTCCGTAAAAACATCCCCGTAATGCGCATGAGTTTCCGGGGATTTACAAAGCAATGCTGTAACTGAATGAGTTACGGCATTGCTTTTTTATGAGGTAATGATTTAGAAACGCAAGTCTCGAATAAACTTACATCGAGGTTCATCCTGTCAAACAACTCTATACAAATATACGAAATATCTGATAAAAAAAGCAAATATGATTTTTATTACTCCATTTGCCGATTTATGGCGGACATCAGTGTCCCGTCCTGAAAAAGGTTTACAGTGATTGATAATTAAAGATACCCGTTGGTTGAATTAAAAAGTTAGTAAAATGACAAATGAAAGGTTGT
>NZ_QTXM01000023.1:0-40657 GCF_003461645.1 Alistipes sp. AF14-19 | reverse complement strand
TGTTTGCTGCATAAGATTTACTCTTTTTTGTAAACCTTTTTCAGGACGGGACATACACGCTGATAGGTGAAAGCCGATACAAGAGCGGACAATTTCAGACAGCGCAGGACAAATCGGGACACCTCCCGCAAGCGGCTGAAAATGATACTATTTTTGCGCCGCAGGCTGACGGACTGCCGGAAGAAACGCCCGGTTACGAGAATGACGAACCCGACTACGAGGACGAGGAAATAGCCGGGTACATGGACGGTGACGATGATACCGGGCGGGCTACGGGCGTGAGCTTTGACGAACTGGGCGAAGCGGTACGCACGGCGAACGCCGACAACCCCACCGAAACGGAACAGCGGCAAGCCGCCGGGACACTGGCAAGGATTGAGGGGACGAACCTCTACGATGCGGTGGTGGAGAACATCAACGGCGGGCTGGCAAAGGTGGCGGAACTGCTGGGACGCAACGAAGCGGAACTGGCTGCGGCTGCTGTCCCTGCCGAAGCTGGCAATAAAAGCAAGGAACACGAAGCGTTCGACATGAACGATTTCCTATAATATAATAATGTATAAGCCTGACAGCATGAAACAGCGTGATTACGGTTGATTGGCAACCTGAAAACCAAACAGACAAACGGGACTATCCCCGACCACTAAAATTTCAAATTATTCACCAGCCGGGAAAGGCGGACTATCCACCCGCCGCCCGGCATTAAAAACAAATCACAATGAGAAAGAAAATCTTCTTGTCGGCGGCTATACTTGCCGCCGTGGTAAGTGCCTACGCACAAGGAAACGGGCAGGCGGGCATCACCGAAGCCACGAACCTAATCACCGGGTATTTCGACCCCGGAACAAAACTGGTGTACGCAATCGGGGCGGTCTGCGGCTTGATTGGCGGGGTAAAAGTATATAACAAGTTTTCAAGCGGCGACCCCGACACCTCAAAGACCGCCGCCAGTTGGTTCGGGGCGTGCATCTTCCTGATTGTAGCCGCCACTATCCTGCGCTCGTTCTTCCTCTAAACCTGCGGCTATGTCTGACGAGTTGTTGAGGGCTAAGCCCGAAAAATATCAGGTAAACAGGGGTATCGGGAAGCCCGTGGAGTTCAAGGGGCTGAAAAGCCAGTACCTCTTTATCTTTTGCGGCGGCTTGCTCGCCGTCTTCGTGGTGTTCATCGTCCTGTTCATGGCGGGCGTGAACCAGTGGCTATGTATCGGTTTCATCGTGTCGGCTTCGCTGCTGCTCGTGTGGCAGACGTTCCGGCTCAACGCCAAGTACGGCACGCACGGGCTGATGAAAGCCGCCGCACGCAAACGGCATCCACGCTTCATTATCAGCCGAAAGGCGATACCCCGATTATTCACCTACAAAAAAAGAAAGGAAGAAAGACCATGAGAAATATGTTAAAGGCTACCACGCTGGAAAGGAAATTCCCCCTTTTGGCGGTGGAGAACGGCTGCATCATTTCAAAGGATGCGGACATAACGGTGGCTTTCAGGGTGGAACTGCCCGAACTGTTCACCGTCACCAGTGCCGAGTACGAAGCCATACATTCGGCATGGTACAAGGCAATCAAGGTGCTGCCCGACTACTCCATAGTACACAAGCAGGACTTCTTCATCAAGGAGAACTACCAGCCCGACACGGAAAGGGACGAGCTTAGTTTTTTAAGCCGCTCCTTTGAACGGCACTTCAATGAACGCCCGTTCCTGAACCATTACTGCTACCTGTTCCTGACAAAGACGACAAGGGGGAGAAGCCGCCGACAGAGCGACTTCTCCACCCTATGCCGGGGCAGGATTGTACCGCAGGAGATAGCCGACAAGGAAGCGGCGGCAAAGTTCATCGAAGCGGTCGGGCAGTTTGAAAGGATTATGAACGACAGCGGGTTTGTCACCCTTACCCGGCTGGCGGCATCGGAAATCACCGGGCAGGACGGAAAGGCGGGCATCATCGAGAAATACTTCTCGCTATCGCAGACAGATACCACCTGCCTGAAAGACATCGGGCTGTACCCGGAAGAAATGCGTGTCGGGGACGACATACTGTGCCTGCACACGCTTTCGGACGTGGAAGATTTGCCCGGAAAGGTCGGGACGGACACACGGTTTGAGAAGCTGTCCACTGACCGGAGCGACTGCCGACTGTCATTCGCCGCCCCGGTGGGCGTGCTGTTGTCGTGCAACCACGTCTATAACCAGTTCATCTTCATAGACGACCACGCCGAAAACCTGAAGAACTTCGAGCAGACCGCCCGGAACATGCAATCGCTCTCCCGTTATTCCCGTGCCAACCAAGTGAACAAGGAATGGATAGACGAGTACCTGAACGAAGCGCACAGCAAGGGGCTTGTATCGGTGCGCTGCCACTGCAACGTCATGGCATGGAGTGACGACCGGGAAGAACTCAAACGCATACGCAACGATGTGGGAAGCCAGCTTGCGCTAATGGAGTGCAAGCCACGCCACAACACGGTCGATACGCCCACGCTCTTTTGGGCGGGCATACCCGGAAACGAAGCGGACTTCCCCGCAGAGGAAAGTTTCTACACGTTCTTGGGGCAGGCTCTCTGCCTGTTCGTGGAAGAAACGAACTACAAGAGTTCGCTTTCGCCGTTCGGCATCAAAATGGTGGACAGGGTGAGCGGTCGCCCGCTGCATATCGACATATCGGATTTGCCCATGAAGAAAGGCATCACGACCAACCGCAACAAGTTCATACTTGGGCCGAGCGGGTCGGGTAAGTCTTTCTTTACCAACCACATGGTGCGTCAGTATTACGAGCAGGGGGCGCACGTGCTGCTGGTAGATACGGGTAACAGTTACTTGGGGCTGTCCCAGCTTATCCACAACCGCACGCACGGCGAGGACGGGATTTATTTCACCTACACCAACGAGAACCCGATAGCGTTCAACCCGTTCTATGTCGAGGACGGGGTATTCGACATAGAGAAGAAAGAGAGCATCAAGACCCTTATACTCACCCTGTGGAAGCGGGATGATGAAGCCCCGAAGCGGTCGGAAGAAGTGGCGTTGTCAAACGCCGTGAGTGCCTATATCGAACTGACAGGCAAAGACCGTTCGGTAACGCCCTGCTTCAACACGTTCTACGAGTTTGTCCGGGATGATTACCGCCGACAGCTTGAACAGAAGAACGTCAGGGAAAAGGATTTTGACATAAACAATTTCCTGAACGTGCTTGAACCGTACTATCGTGGCGGTGAGTACGACTACCTGCTGAACTCCGACAAGGAACTGGATTTGTTGCACAAACGCTTCATTGTCTTTGAGTTGGACAACATCAAAGACCACAAGATTTTATTCCCGGTAACGACTATCATCATCATGGAAGCCTTTATAAACAAGATGCGCAAGTTAAAGGGAATAAGGAAGTTAATACTAATCGAGGAAGCGTGGAAAGCGATTGCATCGGCGAACATGGCGGACTATATCCGCTACCTCTACAAAACCGTCCGAAAATATTTCGGGGAAGCGATTGTAGTCACGCAAGAGATTGAGGATATTATTTCTTCCCCTATCGTGAAAGAGAGTATCATCAATAACTCGGACTGCAAAATCCTGTTAGACCAAAGAAAATATCTCAACAAGTTTGACAGCATACAGAACCTCTTGGGACTGACCGACAAGGAGCGTTCGCAGATATTGTCTATCAACATGGCGAACCACCCCGGACGGAAGTACAAGGAAGTTTTCTTCTCGCTGGGCGGCACGCAGTCGGCGGTGTACGCCACAGAAGTTTCATTGGAAGAATATTACACCTTCACGACAGAGGAAAGCGAGAAAATGGAACTGTTCGCACTTGCCGACAAGCTGGGCGGCAACCTTGAACTGGCTATCAAGAGGCTTGCAGAAAGCAAACGTAATCCCCAATCATCAACAACTTAAAAATCAGGAACATGAAAAGAACAATTCTCCTTATGGCGGTATGCCTTTGCTTCATCGGCAACGCATCCGCACAGTGGGTGGTGTCAGACCCCGGCAATTTGGCACAGGGCATCATCAACACCACCAAGCAGATAGTGCAGACTTCCACCACAGCCAAAAACACGCTGGACGGCTTCATGGAAGCGCAGAAGATTTTCCAGCAGGGAAAAGTCTATTACGATGCGCTCAAAGCGGTACACGATGTTGTCAAGGGCGGCATCAAGGTGAAGAAGTCCATTGAACTGGTGGCGGAAATATCCGAAATCTACGTGCGAAACTACCAGAACATGCTGGCTGACCCGAACTACACGCCGGATGAACTCACCGCCATTTCAGCCGGGTATGCCAAGCTGCTCTCCGAAAGTGCGGACGTGTTGCAGGACTTGAAGAATGTAGTGAACGTGACGGGTATGTCGCTGACGGATGCCGAAAGGCTGGCGGTAATCAACAACGCCTACAAAAGCCTGCTCAACTACCGCAACCTCGTGAACTACTACACCCGAAAGAACATATCCGTGTCCTACCTGCGGGCAAAGAAGAAGAACGACACAGACCGGGTGCTGGCTCTCTACGGCTCGGCGGATGAACGCTACTGGTAACATATAAATCGGTATGCCTATGTTATTAGCAGCGGTGGATTTTGACAACCTGCACCAAGTGTTGCGGGTGCTGTACGATGAAATGATGCCCTTGTGCAGCAACATGACGGGGGTAGCCAAAGGAATAGCCGGGCTGGGTGCGCTGTTCTATGTAGCCGCCAAAGTGTGGCAGTCGCTCGCACGTGCCGAACCCATAGACGTGTACCCGCTCCTGCGTCCCTTTGCGCTGGGGCTGTGCATCATGTTCTTTCCCACGTTCGTGCTGGGGACTATCAACACGGTATTGTCGCCAGTGGTGAAAGGGTGCAACCAACTTATGGAAACGCAGACTTTCGACATGAACGAATACCGGGCACAGAAAGACCGACTGGAATATGAAGCCCTGATGCGTAGCCCCGAAACGGCTTACCTCGCTTCGGACGAGGAATTTGACAGGCAACTGGAAGAACTGGGCTGGTCGCCCTCCGATATGGTAACTATGACGGGTATGTATATGGACAGGGCGGCGTACAATATAAAGAAGTCCGTCCGGGACTGGTTCAGGGAACTGCTGGAAATGCTCTTTCAGGCGGCGGGGCTGATTATAGACACGCTGCGCACGTTCTTCCTAATCGTGTTAAGCATACTGGGTCCGCTGGCGTTTGCGATTTCCGTCTATGACGGTTTCCAAAGCACGCTGACCCAGTGGATTTCACGCTATATATCCATTTACCTGTGGCTACCCGTGTCGGACTTGTTCAGCAGCGTGCTGGCACGCATACAAACCCTGATGCTACAAAAAGACATCGAGCAGCTTTCAGACCCGAATTTCATTCCTGACGGGAGCAGCACCGTGTATGTAATCTTTATGATTATCGGCATCGTGGGCTACTTCACCATTCCAACGGTGGCAAGCTGGATAGTGTCGGCTGGCGGTACGTCTGCCTATAACCGCAACGTGGCACGGGCTGGGTCAATCGCCGGGGCGGCGGTCGGTGCGGCAAGCGGGAAAGTAACCGGGAAACTACTCAAATAACCAACATCAATATTTAGTATATGGAATTTAAGTCATTAACGAACATCGAAACGAGTTTCCGGCAAATCAGGCTCTTTGCGCTGGTATTCATCTGCCTGTGCGCACTGGTGACGGGCTTTGCCGTGTGGAACTCGTACAGCTTCGCCGAAAAGCAGCGGCAGAAGATATACGTCCTCGACAACGGCAAAAGCCTGATGCTGGCACTCTCGCAGGACATGGCGCAGAACAGACCCGTGGAAGCCAAGTCGCACGTGCGGCGTTTCCACGAACTTTTCTTCACGCTCTCACCCGACAAGGGGGCTATCGAAAGCAACATCAAACGCTCGCTGTTCCTCGCCGACAAGACCGCTTTCAACTATTACAAGGACTTGGCGGAAAAGGGCTACTACAACCGGGTGATTTCCGGAAACGTCACGCAGACGGTGGAGATTGACAGCGTGAAGTGCGACTTCGACCAGTACCCCTACAAGGTGAACACGTATGCCCGCCAGTTGATTGTCCGGGAAAGCAGCCTGACGGTGCGAAGCCTTGTGACCTCGTGCCGCCTGCTCAACGCCACACGGAGCGACAACAACCCGCACGGCTTCATCATCGAAGCGTTCACCATTACCGAGAACAAGGATTTGCAGACCATTAAGAGATAGCCTTATGGAAAGAAAACGAAACTACATCGGAAAGGTGCGGGACTGGGCGGACGACCGCCTGCGCCGAATGTGCGGACGGATTACGCCGGGCAAAAGGCTGGCGGTTATCCTCGTGATGTTCTTCTTCCTTGGCGGCTTGTCTATCTACATTACCGTTTCATCAATCTACAACATCGGGAAGCGGGACGGCAGGCGGCTGCAAATAGAACACATCAGGCAACTGCCGTTGCACGGCAACGACACAACCAAAAGTATCAACCCCTTAAACAGACCGCAATATGGAAGAAGTACAGAAGAATGAGAACGGCACGACCGTACCGCAGGCGGACGGGAAGCCGAAAAAGGAAGATAAACCCAAACGGGAACTTACCCCGCAGCAGGTGCAGCAGCGCAGGAAAATGATAGTCTTCCCGCTGATGTTCCTTGCCTTTGCCGGGTGCATGTACCTGATATTCGCACCCTCCGGCAAAGAGGACGTGAACGTGGAAAGCGTGGGCGGCTTCAACGCCGACATACCCCTGCCCGCAGAGGACGGGATTATAGCCGACAAGCAAAAGGCTTACGAACAGGCGATGATAAGCCGCAGGCAGCAGGAGAAGATACAGTCCTTGCAGGACTTCGGTTTCACCGGGAACGATGAAGCGGAAGAACCGCAAGCGGAAATCGACCTGATGCCGGAAGAGGATGCGAAGCCCCAAAGGGGCGGCGGTGCTTCTTCGGCATACGCTTACCGGGACATCAACCGCCAGTTAAGCACGTTCTATGAAACTCCGGCGGTGGACGAGGAAAAAGAGGACTTGAAGCGGCAGGTAGCGGAACTGACCGATAGGCTGCAACAACAGAACGCCACACCCACCGCTGACGACCAAATGGCACTCTTGGAAAAGTCCTACGAGCTGGCGGCAAAGTACATGAACGGCGGGCAGGGACAAGTCGCACAAGTCCCGGTAACGGGCGACATTGACCGCAAGCCGGATGCGGTGGCGGTGCAGGCTGTCAGGGAAACGACCGTTTCGGGATTGCGGCAGCCCATGAGCGATGCCGACTTCATCCGGGCTTACAGCCAGCCACGAAACTACGGCTTCAACACGGCAGTAGGCACGGGGTACGCTATGGGAAAGAACACGGTAGCCGCCTGCATCCACCAAGACCAAACCCTGACGGACGGGCAGGCGGTGAAACTACGGCTGCTCGAACCCATGCAGGCGGGGAACATAGTCGTGCCGAAGAATACCCTCGTGGCGGGGACGGCAAAGGTGCAGGGCGAGCGGCTTGACATACTGGTGTCCTCGATTGAGTACGCTGGCAACATCATCCCGGTGGAACTCGCCGTGTTCGACACGGACGGGCAAAAGGGGCTGTCCGTCCCGTCCTCTATGGAGCAGGAAGCGTTCAACGAAGCTATGGCGAATATCGGAAGCGGGCTGGGTACAAGCATTTCCTTTGCCCAAAGTGCCGGGCAGCAGGTGGCTATGGACGTGACAAGGGGATTGCTGCAAGGAACGTCCGGCTACCTCGCCAAGAAGTTCCGAACCGTGAAAGTGAAGCTGAAAGCCGGGTACAGGGTGATGCTTTACGCCAAACAACAATAACCATTTTATCAACCGTTAAAATTTCAATTAGCAATGAAACAGATTTTTGTAATGTTCGCCCTCTTGCTGGGCGTGTGTGCGGCAAACGCACAAACCACTGACACCGTGAAGTATGCGGCTGGCAACGACTTGTACCGGGGGATTACCCGGAAACTCCCGTACCGCCAAATGGTTACGCCCTACGGCGTGGAAGTGACCTTTGCCAAGACGGTGCATATCATCTTCCCCGCCGCCGTCCGCTATGTCGATTTGGGAAGCAACCATATCATAGCGGGCAAGGCGGACGGTGCGGAGAACGTAATCAGGGTGAAAGCCACGACAGAGGGCTTTCCGGGAGAAACGAACTTCTCCGTTATCTGCGAGGACGGCAGTTTCTTTTCGTTCAACGCCAAGTACGCCCGTGAACCGGAAATGCTCAACATCGAAATGAAAGACTTCTTGGAGAATGAAGATACGTCCGACTTCTCACATACCCGGATGAACATCTATTTCCGGGAACTGGGGAATGAAAGCCCGCTATTGGTGAAACTGATAATGCAGAGCATCTACAAGAACAATGACCGGAAAGTGCGCCACTTGGGTAGCAAGCGTTTCGGCATACAGTTCTTAATCAAGGGGATTTACACCTATAACGGGATGCTCTATGTACACACGCAGACAAAGAACAGTTCCAACGTGCCTTTCGATACCGACTTCATCAAGTTTAAGATAACCGATAAGAAAGTACCCAAGCGCACGGCTATTCAGGAAACGGTGCTGGATGCGGTACGTAGCTACAACGAGGTGATAGAGATTGCAGGAAAAAGTACCGTGCGCACGGTGTACGCCCTGCCGAAGTTCACCATTCCTGACGACAAGCTGCTGGTCGTGGAACTCTACGAGAAGAACGGCGGGCGGCATCAGACCATACGGGTGGAGAACGCCGACATCGTGAACGCAGAAGTGATTGACGAACTAAAAATCAAATAGGGAATGAAAAGACACATCTTTATAATGATGCTCTTTGCGCTGTGCCTGACCTCGTTTCAGGCACATGCGCAAAGATACCTGCCGGGCATGAAAGGCTTGCAAGTCACGGCGGGCATGGCGGACGGGGTGCATTGGAACTCCGACACGGATTTTGCCTACCACATCGGGGCGGCGTACAGCGTTTACACCAAGAACGCCAACCGCTGGGTGATTGGCGGCGAATACCTGCACAAGAAGTATGACTACAAGGATATGCAGATACCCGTAGAACAGTTCACCGCAGAGGGCGGCTATTACCTGAAATTCCTATCGGACAGGCGAAAGACTTTTTTCCTTTCATTGGGATTGTCGGCTCTCGCCGGGTACGAAACAAGCAACCGAAGCGAAAAGCTGCTGCCGGACGGCTCTACCTTGCTGGATAAGGATTGCTTCATCTACGGCGGTGCGCTGACGCTGGAACTGGAAGCCTACCTGACCGACCGGATAGCCTTGCTTGTCAGTGCAAGGGAACGGGCGTTGTTCGGCTCGGACATAGGCAAGTTCCACACGCAGGTATCTTTGGGACTGAAATTCATTATCAACTGACCGCTATATAATAATGTATATGAAGAATGTAATGTATAAAATCATCATGGGCTGCTACATCGTGGCCGCCCTCGTGCTTGTCACCGCCTGTAATGACAACTTGGATATTCAGCAGGCGTACCCGTTCAGCATCGAAACACTGCCAGTACCCAAAAGGCTGAAAGTCGGGGAAACCGCCGAAATACGCTGTCGACTGGTGCGTGGCGGCTATTACCAGCCGACTACCTATCAGATAAGGTATTTCCAGCCGGACGGCAAAGGGAAGCTGGAAATGGATAACGGCACGGTGTTCCTGCCCAATGACCTCTACCCGCTGGAGAAAGAAACGTTCTGGCTCTACTACACCTCGGCATCGACCGACCAGCAGACGATTGACATTTATATCATCGACAGCTTCGGGCAGATGCAGCAACTTACACTATCATTTAATAATGACAACAGCGAAGAAGAAACGGAAACAATAACCCCCTAATAATAAAACGACATGGTAAAAATAGAATTGGATATAGAAGGCATCTCGTGGTACATAGAAACCACGTTGGAAACAGATACAGTTCCGGCAGTAGGTGACATCATCATTATGGACAAGGACTGTATTTCCGAACGTGACAGTGCTGAATTATGGAAAACGCCGTCCAATCAGGTTTTCAAATGGGCGGACGAAGAAGATGATGCGCCTGTAATGGAATGGTTCGATTGCGACACGGAAATGCTTGTCAATAAACGGACATGGAAATATGACATCGAGGAAGAAGAAACCGTGTGCATACTTGGTGTAAAATTTATTCACTATGAGGATTTATAGTTGCGACATTCGTTTTTATCATCCTCTTGGGAAACCGGGTATGGAATGATACGCAAAGCGTAAATATCGGGCAGACATCCCGCCGGGAAGCATCGGCGGGATGTTTCCATGATAGGGAAAACGAAAGGCTTCTTTGTTACTTTCTTCACCCGCTGGCAGGCTCACGGAAGAAAGTAACGGCGGCAAGCAGCCGCCGTTTTCTATCAACTGGTTTTAAGGCTCTTTATGGACGTGTATTTCTCTAACCACACCTTTACCTGCTCCATGTTATATTCGCCCGTGATGATTGCCGTATGGTCGTCTATAGCTACAAACCGGACACTTTCATAGCTGTTTACCCAGCCTTGCAGGGAACAGACACCCCACGTTGCAACATCTTCAAAAACACTGCGGTCTATCCGGCTGATTGGTTCGCCGAAAACTACCGTCATTATCTGAAAGTCCGGTTTATCCTCCAACAGTTGCAAATGGTGCAGCGTGCCGAACTCGTCTATTTTGCGCCCCCACGCCCACACATCATTATACAAATCATCGCCCCACTGGTGCGGGTGGTCGAAACGGACTTTTACCTCTATGGTGTGTTCGTTTTCTTCTGTGTCCTCGATAACGCCCGTTACCATTAAGCCCGTAAAAATGCACTCGCAACGCCTGCCGATAAGCTCCTTGTTTACTTCTGTTGTTTTCATGTCCCTAAAATTTACTTGTTTATTACTCCGTTCTTCTTCGCTATCCATTCGTCACGCCTGCGGCGGCACTCGTCCAGCGTTTTGGCTACCGTGCTGAAAAGTTCGCCGTCCGTGTGGCGGTAGTCATATTGATAATAAATTTGTCCCCTGAAAGCCCCTAAACAGCATTTCACGAACTTTTCTTCTCCCGGTGTTTGGGTAATGCTTACCCCGTTTTTGTTAAGTGACTGCATGATGTTCTATTTTTTTTAATGGTTATAATATCAGTAAAGAAAGCAACAGCAGGAAAAGCAGAGCCACGCCCAGCGCATAAAGGGCTGAAAGGCAGACCCGGAGCAGGAAACGGGCGGCACAAAACACGATATACGCCGTTATCGCCGTGCCTGCTCCGGCTACGCTGGTAAACCGCCATGCAAGGCAGAGCAGCAACACCCGCCAAAGGATTTTATAAATGCTTTTCCGTTTCATCGCTTGGTCGTTTTTAACGGGCAGGGCTTTGACACCCCGCCCGGATTGGTTGTTATGCCGCACGGAACACAAAACCGTCATCAAACCAGTAATCGCACATAAAAAGGTCACGGGCGAACTTTTCATAATCGAAATAGGTCTTTGCGAACTCCGGCAGGTCGTAGCATTCCTCGATAATTTCATAGGCGAAATCTTCTTCATCGTCATATTGACCCAGATACTCGTCCCGGAAATCACGTACAAGGTCGTCCGCATCTTCCTCGCCCAAATCATGGCTTTTATAGTTGCACCACACGAAAAAGGCTTCCTGCTCGGTGTCGCTCAAATCCTCCACCGCATCACGCAGGGCGAAGAAGTTTTCAGAAATCCAGCTTTCGCCGATTAAGCCCTCCGGCACGTTCTCCCAGTCCTGAAACATGTATTCCGCATCTTCCTCGTCCTTGTGAAGTTCCCGGCAGGCTTCATAAAATTCTTCCTTGTCCGAATAGTCCGAAAGGTCGAGCCATGCGCCGGACAATGAACCGTTGTTGTACTTGGCATAAGTGCCTACATAAACTTTTGCTTCCGATAATACCTTTGCTTCCATATTGCTGTAATTTTTTAAGTTTTTAATTTTATGCGGATTTGAGAGGTGAGGGAGTTGAAGTTTCACTGAATTTTTTTCCTGTTTCCCGTAAATCCGACTTTTTTTTTATGCGTCTTCCGGTCGGGTCGGTCGTTTTCGTTTCACATAGGCGTAAAAGGGTAGTGTTTAGAGTTTGCAAGGTTTTGGGCAAAAAATACCTCGCAAGGCAGGGAAGATTTTTTCGCCAAACCGGAACGGCTCGACCTTGCAAAATCGTGAAGAACACGTAACTACCTTTGCCTATTGAAATGATTAAAACGACTGTCCCGGCTGGGGGACTGCGTAAGAGGAAGATTTACAAATAGGGAAACTGGGGAAAAGTGCCTGTTCTCTTTCATCTTTTAGGGAACACTCCATGCGGGCGGGAAAGGCAAGGGTGTTGTGAGCTTGCTTGCAATACGCTTGTGCGGGTTTCCAACGGCTCTTTTCACGAAATACAGTCAGCCATGCCACGCACGGCTGGCGTTTCGGGAAATGTGCCAGTTGGAAAAGGATATAAAAAATGCGGGTAGTCGGTAGACTGCCCGCAAGGTGGAAGAATGTACAATGCTGGGATATAGGTTATTAAGTGGAATTTCGTTACCGAAATCGTTACCTATTCGTTCTTGCCACGGTTATAGGTAACGAAACCTACCGGACGGCGTTCTTTCTGTTGTTTCGACTGGCTCAAAAGCTGGGTAAGGGCTTGGTACAGTTCGTTGAACTGCGCATCGGTGCTTACCTCCAGTTCCTCGATGCGCCTTGACAGTTCCTCGTAACCGATTGCCATTTGGCGCATGAGGACAAAAGCCCGCATGATTGAAATGTTTACTTCTATGGCTACTTTGGAGCGGAGAACCGAAGAAAGCATGGCTACGCCCTGCTCGGTGAAAGCCATAGGCATAGCAACGCCGAAGTTGTAAGCAGGGGGTATCACATTTTGTGATACCCCTATGGATAACAGCAAGTTAGCTTCCTCTTGGGTGAGTACAAACATAAAATCACCCGGAAAACGCTCGATATTGCGCTTGACCGCCTGCTTCAAGGCTCGTGTTTCCACTTGGTAGAGTTCTGCCAAATGATAATCGAGCATCACCCGGCAACTTCTGACCTCAAAAATCTTGTTTTGGATAATCTGCAAATCCATAATCGTATATTTTAGGAGATTTAGCAATGTTGGAATAATAGTAAGGACTGGTCACAAATTGTGACCAGTTCCATATAATCAAGATTACATGGCAACTTCCTTGTAAATCTTCTCAATGCCGACAAACTTCTTGTCAAGCCCCTGCATATCGCTGCCTATCTTGCTGTTGGTGATGCGGGCGTAGATTTGCGTAGTTTCTATGTTTGTGTGTCCCAGCATCTTGGACACCGTTTCAATGGGTACGCCCTTTGACAGCGTGGTGGTCGTGGCGAACGTGTGCCGGGCAAGGTGGAATGTCAGGTTCTTTTTAATACCGCATATATCGGCAATCTCTTTCAAGTAGGCGTTTAGCTTCTGATTGCTGATTACGGGAAGTATCTTGCCGTCCGGCAACTTGCCCTTGTACTTCTTCAAAATCATCTTGGGAATATCCAGCAGGGGGACATTCACGTCCGTGTTGGTCTTTACCCGCTTGGTGATTATCCAAAGGTTGCCGTCAAAAGACTTTTGGATATTCTCCTGCCGCAAATTGGCGACATCGCTGTATGCCAGACCGCAGAAACAGGAAAAGACGAACAAGTCCCTGACGTGTTCCAGCCGTTCGGAAACCATTTTCTTTTTAAGGATAATTTTAATCTCGTCCTCTGTCAGATAACCCCTGTCCACTTTTTCCAGCCGGATTTTGTAGCTGGCGAAAGGGTCGCCCACCAGTATGCCGTTGTTACGGGCGATGATGATGATACGCTTGAAGAACTGCATGAACTTGGCGGTGGTGTTGTAGCCGCACTTGCAGGCGGTACGCAAATACAACTCAAAATCGGTAATGAACATCGGGCTTATCTCCTTTATGGATATGTCCGATACGTTGTACTTGCTTTGGATAAATTCAGCGAGGTGGCGGCGGGTCACTTCATACTTGCGGTAGGTCGCTATCGTCTTGGATATGCCTACAAGCTGCTTCACATCGTCATTGTGCTTTTGGAACAATGAAAGGATTGTTTCGTGGCTCTCGCTGTGTCCCAAGAACTCGTTTTTCACTTTCTCGGCGGTCACGTAATTGTCACGCCGCTGCATTTCGTGGTAAATGGTATTCAGGGAAGAACGTATGTCGTCCAAAAGGGCGTTTATCCTCCCGGCATCCCTGCCTTTGGCTTTGCCCGCAGTAATGCTCCAGTTGTCGGGCTGGATGCTCTGTTTCGTACTGAACTGGCAAAGTTTGCCGTCTATGGTGATGCGTGCCATAATCATAACCTCGCCGTTTTTCTTTTCAGAACCTTTCTTCAAATAAAAAAGAACCTTGAATGTCGATTTCATAACTCACTTTTTTTAGTTGCAAAATTAATTTTTACCTCTCGTTTTCGAGTTATGCAGACTATGGACTAATCAAGTCATTATCAGGTCATTTATGGACAAATCGTTACCGTTTTTGTCCGGCGGGGAATAGGTAACGATTTAGTAACGAAACTTTGTCTTTTACCGTACTTTTGAAGTCTTGGAAGCAGGACTTTCGGGCAATAAAAAAAGCCACAAATCATTGATTTGTAGCTTTTTGTCCGTTTGCTGACCATTTCTGTCCAGCACGTTCAGCGGAGAGAGAGGCTCTTGAACCTTTGCTATCTCAAAATATCACACAATTGCAAATACCTATTAATAACCAACTTATTACAATCATAATTAAATCTAAATATTATCGAATATCGCTCGCTATTTCAATTTTTGGGTGTATATTTGGGTGCGGAATTTCAAATACACCCAGTCATGAACATCAAACGAAACATCATTTTTGCACCTGAAAGCCGCAAAAAGAACGGCGTTCCAATCGTGGAGAACGTACCCATCCGTATGCGTGTCATATACGCAAGCCATCGCATCGAGTTTACAACCGGCTACCGCATTGATATAGCCAAGTGGGATGCAGACAAGCAGCGTGTAAAGAACGGATGTACCAATAAATTAAAGCAAAGCGCATCCGAAATCAATGCGGATTTGCTAAGATACTATGCCGAAATTCAAAACGTATTCAAAGAATTTGAGGTACAGGAAACCATGCCGACCACCCAACAGTTAAAAGATGCGTTCAATCTGAAAATGAAAAATAACAACGAGGAGCAGCAGGAAGATACTAAAATAAGTTTTTGGGAGATATTTGATGAGTTTGTCAAGGAATGTGGCAATCAGAACAACTGGACAGAATCCACATACGAAAAATTTGCAGCCGTAAAAAATCACCTGAAAGAGTTCAAAGAAGATGTGACTTTTGAGTATTTCGATGAGTTCGGACTAAACGAGTATGTAAACTTCCTGCGTGACAAAAAAGACATGAGAAACAGTACCATCGGCAAACAGATAGGATTTCTCAAATGGTTCCTGCGATGGAGCTTCAAAAAGGGATATAATCAAAACATTGCATACGATACATTTAAACCGAAATTGAAAACCACCTCAAAGAAGGTAATCTTTCTGACATGGGACGAATTGAATAGATTGAAAGATTATCAGATACCCAAAGACAAACAATATCTGGAACGTGTCAGGGATGTTTTCCTGTTCTGTTGTTTCACAAGTCTAAGGTATTCAGATGTCCGTAACTTGAAGCGAAGTGATGTCAAATCCGACCACATAGAAGTTACTACCGTCAAAACGGCAGACAGCCTAAACATTGAACTGAACAAATACAGCAAAGCCATACTTGAAAAATACAAGGACATTCACTTTGAGAACAACATGGCACTGCCCGTTATCAGCAATCAGAAAATGAACGATTATTTGAAAGAACTGGGGGAACTCGCAGAAATCAACGAGCCTGTACGGGAAACCTACTACAAAGGAAATGAGCGTATAGATGAAGTGACACCCAAATACGCATTGCTCAGTACCCATGCAGGAAGACGAACTTTCATCTGCAATGCCTTGGCTCTCGGCATCCCGGCACAGGTTGTAATGAAATGGACGGGACACAGCGATTATAAAGCCATGAAACCTTACATTGACATCGCAGATGACATTAAGGCAAATGCAATGAATAAATTCAACCAACTATAAAAACAATCAGCAAGTTTCATGGTATGCCTGTTATTGGGCTTATCTTTGTAACTTTCAATACATACAACAATGAGCAACAACGATAACAACATAGAGAAAAGAAGTTTCGAGGCTTTCGTCAATGCCATCGGCTCGGAAATAGAGCAGGCGCAAGTCCGGCTCATCAGTGCAGCCAATGCGCAGATGCTGTTCCACTACTGGAAGATGGGCAATTACATATTGTACCACCAGAACCGACAAGGCTGGGGCGGCAAGGTCATCAAGAGACTGGCGCAGGCGATACGGTTCAGTTATCCCGAAAAGAAAGGATATTCGGTCAGGAACTTGGCTTATATGTGCCAGTTCGCACGCTCCTATCCATTGGGCGCATTACGGAGTTTTATAGAAACCGATACGAAATTACTTACTCCAAGTGTGCAGAAAATCACGGATGAACTTCAAAGCCTGAACAATATGACATTTGCGCAAGAGCCTCTTGCGCAAATTCAATCTTCAGACAACAAGGAAGTTGCAATTGTGCAAGAACCTCTTGCACAAATTCAGGATGTAGCCCAAACAGTCGCTGCCGCTTACCAAATAGCGATTGAGGACATAGAAAAACTGTTCCTGGCATCACCTGTTGCAAGAATCAATTGGGCAAGCCATGTGATTCTGCTGAACAGTTCCCTTCCGTTGGGTGTCGATTACTGGTATATGAAGCAATCCGTGGAAATGGGTTGGAGCAGTAATACTCTTAAAACGCAGATTGAAAGCAAATTGTACGAAAGGCAAATCAACAGCCACAAGGTCAATAATTTTACCGCCACGCTTCCTGTGCCCCAAAGCGACCTTGCCAACTACCTGTTGAAAGACCCGTATATCTTTGACTTGGCGGGAGCCAAAGAACGTGCGGACGAAAGGGACATAGAGGAACAACTGGTGAAGCACGTCACCCGTTACCTGTTGGAAATGGGCAACGGATTCGCCTTTGTCGCAAGGCAGAAGCATTTCCAGATTGGCGACAGCGATTTCTATGCCGACCTAATCCTGTATAACATAAAACTCCATGCCTATGTGGTCGTGGAACTGAAAGCTACCCCGTTCAAACCGGAATACGCCGGGCAGTTGAACTTCTACATCAATGTGGTGGACGACAAACTTAGGGGAGAGAATGACAACAAGACCATCGGGCTGCTGTTGTGCAAAGGCAAGGATGAGATTGTCGCACAATATGCGCTGACCGGCTATGACCAGCCTATCGGCATCAGCGATTATCAGCTCAGCAAGGCTGTGCCGGAAAACCTGAAATCGGCACTGCCGAGCATAGAACAGGTGGAAGAAGAACTGACGATGCTTCTTGACAATGAAAAGAACAGACAAAAGTAGGACACCTATGGCAGACAATATACAGACGATGATTCCCCGATACGGGGAACTCAACAGAATATACAGGGACTATATGGACAACAGCACTTTTTCTTTTGACAGGCAAAAATTCATTTCCGATTTCTGTCAGCAGTACAATGACATGAAATCTTTTGAAGCCGCCATCCTTGAACTGGTGCTTGACAGGCAAAAAGAACAATACACCCTGATACTCAACAGCCTGAAAACTGAAATAGAAAAGAGCATACAGGCTTATGAAACACGCCCCATAAGTAACAGTGCCATAGAGCGTGTCTGCCATCAGCACATGGAAAGGTATTCCCTTGAAATTGAAGCCCAGCTGGATGTCACAAGAAGTCTGAACAAGCCGCTGAATGAAGCCAACAACAGGTATGATTCCATTGGCTACCGGGAACATACTGCCGAAGAGGAAAAACAGGCAGAAAAAGAATATGAACGCTGCAAGGCTGAATATGACAGGGAAAAAGCCAGACTGAACGAACTCTATGACCTGCAAAAGGCTGCAAGAAATGAGGCATTCCAATATATGAAGAACCGTTGTGCGGACATATACCGCCAAAGCTGTCTTTTTCTGGATATATTGAAGAAATACATTCCTGACGGGAAACGACAGGACGAGCCGGGCAAACCGGTCAGCCAGCAGGAAACAACAACGGAACGACACGAATACTTCAGCATGAAATTACTTTCGCTCATTCATGAGGTATGTGTGGGAGAACAGTTCGAAGAAATTTCCGCACCGGATTTCTATGCCAACATGAACCTGCACCCCTGCAACTGCAAGCTGAAAACCAAACCGAGAGAGAAGATACGTGTATGTTATCTGATATTCCTCATGAGCGAAAAGCTCCCCAAACAGGACAGGGACAAATGGAAAGCCGGAATACTGAAACTGCTGGATATTGATGACAGCTACTACAAGTCAAAGTACAAGGAGCCAGTTTCTGATTTCCCCAGTGACAGCAACCAGAATTTCGCCAAGGAAATGGAACATATATTCAGATAATCCGTGATATATCCTGATTCTTTACGAAAGTTCCACTTTTACCACTCAAATTAATTTTTGAGTGGTATTTTTATTTTCTGATATTCAATAAGATACAACGAAATTCGGATTATATCATCCCCATCCTTACCACCCGTATCCATATCTAATTTTGCATCGTTCGAGAACAGAAATAACAGCCAGTGCGCAGGGCTGATTGTTTAACGACTAATTAGATTGGACTATGACAAATATCCAAGAATTATTATCCAAACCCGTCTGGCAGATGACAGGCGAAGAGTTCATCATGTTAAGCAGGCACGCATCCGGTCAGCCGGAAGCGCAGCCGCAGCCCGTAACGGACACAGGCAGGAAGTATGTGTACGGAATACTCGGCATAGCCAAGCTGTTCGGGTGCAGCCTGCCTACCGCCAACCGCATAAAGAAAAGCGGAAAGATAGACAAGGCCATCACCCAGATAGGGCGCAAGATTATCGTGGACGCGGAACTTGCCCTTGAACTGGCAGGGAAGAAAACAGGCGGACGCAAGTAACGGGAGGAATCACTATGGACTATATGAAAGACATCCGGGAAATATCGGACGAACAGGCGGTAATCCTCTGGCAAGCCTCACGGCTGAGCCTGTCGGGAAAATACGAGAAAGCCCCTGAAATCCTCAGTGTGAAAGGTTCCGTTATCGGCACGTTGGGAAATTTCAGCGCATCCATCGGCAAAGCCAAAAGCAAGAAGACATTCAATGTGTCGGCTATCGTGGCGGCGGCATTGAAAAACGGTACGGTGCTCAGGTATGCGGCTGAACTTCCCGAAGCCAAACGGAAAGTGCTTTATGTGGATACGGAGCAAAGCCCCCACCACTGTCTGAATGTGATGGAGCGCATCATGCGTATGGCAGGGCTGCCCGATGACAGGGACAACGAAAACCTTGAATTCCTTGCCCTGCGGAAGTACACGCCGGAGCAGCGCATAAGGATTGTCGAACAGGCAATCTACCATACGCCAAACCTTGGTCTGGTGATAATAGACGGCATCCGTGACATGGTATATGACATCAACAGCCCCAGTGAATCGACACGCATCATATCAAAGCTGATGCAGTGGACGGACGACAGGCAGATACATATCCACACGATACTCCATCAGAACAAGGGGGATGAGAACGCAAGGGGACATATCGGCACGGAGCTGAACAACAAGGCTGAAACCGTGCTGCTCGTTGAAAAGGACAAGAGCAACGGGGACATAAGCAAGGTTTCCGCCATGCACATCCGTGCGATGGACTTCGAGCCGTTTGCCTTCCGCATCAATGACAGGGCATTGCCTGAACTGATGGAGGACTACCAGACAGAAACCAAAGCACCCGGCAGACCCCAAGGTGAAAGGTTCGATGCCTGCAAGGACATTTCCGAGCAACAGCACCGGATAGCTCTGGAAGCCGCATTCTCGTTGCAGGACGAGTATGGGTATAAGGAACTGGGCAAGGCGCTGAAAGAATCGTATGCCTTGGTGGGCATTCCGTTAAGTGACAACAAGCTGGTCAAACTCATCACAGTGTTAAAGAACAAGCGGATGATAGTGCAGGAAAACGGCAGAAAGTACAGGTACGAACCGGATTTCCACTATTAGCCCAATCCTCGCAATCACTTCACTTTATTCTCCGGGTCTATATATTAGAATAAAGCGAAGTGGTTGCAGGAGTGCATCAAACCGCTTCACTTTAAGCCGTATCCTATATATACGACAATAAAGTGAAGTGGTTATACGGCCAGTAACCTATATGAAAAGGTACTGGCGAAAAGAAAAACAAGCAATAAGCGATAAAGACAATCATTTATGGATATACAGACAGCAAAACAAATCAGGCTGGAAGAGTATCTTCACAGCTTGGGATATAGCCCGGTGAAGCGGCAGGGCATCAATCTTTGGTACAAATCGCCGTTCAGGGAAGAAACCGAAGCATCGTTCAAGGTGAATACCGAGCGGAACCAATGGTATGATTTTGCACTTGGCAAGGGCGGCAACATCATCGCACTGGCTTCGCACCTCTATGCAACGGACAGTGTGCCGTACCTTTTGAAACGCATAGAGGAACAGGCACCGCACGTGCACCCCGTTTCTTTCTCTTTTCGCAAGCAGTCCTTTACGGAGCCGAGTTTCCAACAGTTGGAAATCGTGCCGCTTTCTTCCCCTGCCCTGCTTGCCTATTTACAAGGTAGAGGAATAAATCTGGAGCTGGCAAAAAGAGAATGTAGAGAAGCCCGTTACACCCACAACGGCAAGCGTTACTTTGCCATTGCCTTCCCTAACGGTTCGGGTGGGTTTGAGGTTCGTAACCCCTATTTCAAGGGCTGCATCGCCCCCAAGGAAATCTCCCACATCAGACAGTCGGGAAAAGCAAGGACTACCTGCTATGTGTTCGAGGGTTTCATGGACTACCTTTCCTTTCTGACATTGAGACAGGAAAGCTGCCCGAATTATCCGGAATTGGACGGGCAGGACTACATTGTATTGAACTCCGTATCGAATATAAACAAGGCTCTCTATCCGCTGGGCAACTATGAGCGCATCCACTGCTTTTTCGACAACGACCATGCAGGACTGGAAGTACTCCAACAAATCCGCATGGAATACGGCAGAGACCGATACATCCGGGACGCTTCGCAGATTTATGGCGGGTGCAAAGACCTGAACGAATACTTACAGAAACAGATTGAAAGAAAAAGGCAGCTCCAGTCCGCCAAAGGGGTGCGCAGCCAATCACCGGAGAAGAAGAACGGCTTCCGGTTATAGCCCACTATAACTACACGCTCCGCTTTCGTAGTTGTGGGCTCTCCCGAGGGGATTAGGGCTTTGCCCTAATGACCCACTCAAGGCGTTTCACCCCTGAGAACCCCGAGCAAAGAGTGACCCTCTCTTTGCAATCTCCGCTTATGGGTTACCCCTAAGAAATCTCGTGCAAATGAGAGCAGAGGCAAGCTTGCTTGACCTATGCCGAATGCAGCCGAGATTCATAAAATAACCCCTCTGCGAAAGCGAGCAAAATAATCAATTGCAAACAAAGAAAAGAAGCTATGGCAACAAAATCAAGCATACATATCAAGCCTTGCAACATCGCATCGAGCGAGGCACACAACCGAAGAACTGCCGAGTATATGCGCAACATCGGCAAGTCCAAAATCTACATCGTGCCCGAACTCACAGCCGATAATGAACAGTGGATAAATCCGGATTTCGGCAGTCTCGAATTGCAGACGCATTATGAGAACATCAAACGCATGGTCAAGGAAAAGACAGGCCGTGCCATGCAGGAAAAGGAAAGGGAACGCAAGGGAAAGAATGGAAGGATTATCAAAGTGGCGGGATGTTCACCCATCCGTGAAGGAGTATTGCTTATCAGACCGGACACCACACTGGCTGATGTACGCAGATTCGGTGAAGAGTGTCAAAAGCGTTGGGGCATCACTCCACTACAAATTTTCCTGCACAAAGACGAAGGACATTGGCTAAACGGTCAGCCGGAAGCGGAAGACAAAGAGAGTTTTCAAATAGGAAGCAGATGGTTCAAGCCGAACTATCATGCCCATATCGTATTCGACTGGATGAACCACGAAACCGGAAAGAGCCGAAAACTCAATGACGAAGATATGGCAATCATGCAGACCTTGGCTTCCGATATTCTCCTGATGGAACGTGGGCAGGCAAAAGCTGTCACAGGTAAAGAGCATCTGGAACGAAATGATTTCATCATTGAGAAGCAGAAAGCCGAACTGCAACGTATAGAGGAAACCAAGCGACACAAGGAGCAACAGGTAAGCCTTGCCGAACAGGAACTCAAACAGGTAAAAGCAGAGATACGTACGGACAAACTCAAAAGTGCAGCTACCGATGTAGCCACAGCCATAACCAGCAGTGTAGGTTCTCTTTTCGGAAGCGGTAAGCTGAAAGAACTGGAACATCACATCGAGCAGCTACATCAGGAAATTACCAAACGGGACAAAGCTACTGATGAATTGAAAATTCAGATACAACAAATACAGGAACAGCATGGCAGACAAATTCGTAATCTTCAAGGAATACACAATCAAGAACTTGAAGCCAAAGACAAGGAAATATCACGATTGAATACCATTCTCGAAAAAGCATTATGCTGGTTCCCATTGCTCAAAGAAATGCTGAGAATGGAAAAATTATGCTATGTCACTGGTTTTACCAAGGGGATGGTTGATTCTCTTTTATACAAAAAGGAAGCTCTCAGATGTAGTGGAAAAATCTATTCCGAAGAATATAGACAGAGATTTGAAACAAAAAATGTAATTTTCAAAATTGAACGAAGCCCGATCGATAAGAATAAATTGATGCTGACTATAAACCAACAGCCAATCAGCGAATGGTTCAAGGAACAATGGGAGAAGTTACAGCAGCATCTGCGTAACTCAGTGCAGAAAGAACAAAAATCCAGAGGATTCAGGATGTAATATAGAGAAGTACAATTCATCATGGATTGTACTTCTATCGTAATATATAGTACAAAATCTAAGTTGTCTAACTATTCTAAAGTAAAATAAGCAATAAAAGAATATCTTATTCACTATTAATATACCATATTGTCAATATCTTTCCCTCATTTAGTCAATCGTATCTTTTCGTGGTAGAAATAATTTACGATAACCGGCTTGCCTTTTTCCGAGCGCCCGTAAGGCAAATCATTTATTCTATATGGAAACCCCTGTGCCTTGGCGTATTGGGAAATGTCCTGTTCCAATGCCTGCCAGTAATCAAGCCTCTTTTTGTTGTATATTTCTTCGTATAACGGAAAGAGGTCGGGATGCTTCTCACGGATATACGTCATTATCCCTCCCTTGAACTGCCCGCGCAGATTCAGGTTTTCGAGCCATATCAAATCGGCATATCCTTTCACTTTCTCGATAATCGCCTTCATATCGGTTATTCCGGGGAATATGGGCGATACAAAACACACGGTACGGATGCCCGCCTCATAGACCTGACGCATTGCGTTCAGACGACGTTCTATGCTCACGGCATTGTCCATATCCGTACGAAACCGCTCGTCAAGCGTATTGACCGACCATGACACCGTTACTTTGGGAAAACGCTTCAACAGGTCGAGGTCGCGCAGGACAAGGTCGGACTTAGTGCATATCATAATCTCGGCGTTGCTCCCACGCAGCTCTTCGAGCAGCCTGTGGGTACGGCAAAATTGCTCCTCATACGGGTTGTAACCATCCGTCACGGAACCTATCACAATGCGCTCTCCGTCATATTTGTGCGGATTGGCTATCGGTTTCCAGTTCTTCACGTCCAGAAATGCACCCCACGGTTCTGTATGCCCGGTGAATCGTTTCATAAACGATGCGTAGCAATACTTACAGGCGTGGGGACAGCCCACGTAAGGGTTGACCGAATATCCTCCGACCGGCAGTGAGGATTTGGTCATAACGCTCTGTACGTCTATTTCTTTGATTATTTCGGTATTCATTGTAAGCGTTTTGTAAATTGTTCCGGCAGTTCCTGAATCATCCTTTCTTTGCCCATTATAGGCAGCAAATCCTCTTTCATAAACACGGGGACGCCCTGTGTTTGGGCTTGGTCGGCAATGTGAAGCACCCATTCGGGACGGGAATCCACTTTGCCTTTCCGATGTCCGGTCTCCGTACCTATGACAATCCAGTCGATACCCTCGAAATCTATATCGCCGATTTCATCGAAAATAGGTTCGAAAGTGACATGGTAGTGCTTGGCCTTGATATTTCTTTTCAAATCGTCTAGCCGCTTTTTTTCGGAATTGCGCGTGACGGTCACGCCCATCCATACATTCTCGTCATCTGTAGAGAAACTGATCTTGTCCGGACATTTCGTAAGGAATATATAAGCGTGTTGCGGATTGCTTTTCATTCGTCTGAATATTTCCGCATTCCATTCAGGCTTCCAATCGGAGAAATCGCTCATTCCGGTCATCAGCCATACGTGAGGCTTGGGCGTGTCGATGATACGCAGCTTTCGCACCATATATTCCGGTACGGAGAAGTCGTCCGTAATATGGAAGCGGCGGCAGTTGTTACGGGCATAGCAGTAGCTGCACCCGATGGAGCAGCCTACCACTATGTTCATATTCTTTATCAGGGATTTTATACAGATAGTCATCTGCTTAGAGTTCCTTTTTAGAATCATTTCGGAGAGACTTTCCATTTTACCGGTTCTTTCAGTATGATTCCGTCAGTGGCATCCTCCTGTGAGAATGTATTGCTGCAATATTGTATGCAGAGCATGAGGAGCGGAGTCGTTCCGTTGTTACGGACACTTCGTTTTCCTGCAGGAGATACCCTGACAACGCTACCTTCTTCCACTGGGAACACTGTTCCGTCTACTTGAAATTCACCTTTACCGGAGAGGAAAAAATAAAGTTCCTCATGACTCTTGTGACTATGCAGAAATCCGGTTTCTGTACCCGGGGCGAATGACTGGAAAGAAAACTCGCTTCCCGTAGTTCCGAGAGCGGTGCTGCAGAATACTTTTCCGGGAATTTTCACATCCGGGCCAAGCTGAAGTTCGTATTCATTCAGTTCATTCAACTTACCGACACTGATCGCGGCGAAATTCTGTTCTACCGCGATTTTCCTAATCTTTTTCATCTTTCTAATATTTTGAAATGATTGTTTATACAGTTATTTAAGTGTTATGCTTTCTCCGTCTTCCGGTATAATCAGTCGGCTCATATCCGTCCCGTGATGGCGAGCTTCGTTGCGAAGGATGGCACGGGTGGTCTGGCAATGATCGATGGCATCCATGTGTACGGTAATCAGCTTGATGTGTGGGGGGAGTGTGTCAAGCATCGCCATTACTTCCTGTTCATTGGGGATGATACAACCGTCCGTCTTAGAGAATTCGGGGAATACCGCACCGCCACTGTTCACCACAATATAATTAGGACGATACTTTTCCACGGTAGCAAGAGTACATTCTTCCCATTTGCAATCGCCCATGATATAAATAGTCGGAAGCCCTTCGGACATCAGCACATAGCCCGAAACAGGTCCCATCATCTGGCCTATCTGACCGAAACCGTGATGGCCAATAGCACGGTGGATGGTCAGATGACCTAAGGTTATGCTCTCTTCAATCGCTTCTACATTTGAGAAACCATCTTTCAGGATGGCGGCCTTATCTTGTGGCTGGGTGTAGAAAGGAATGTCTTTCGGCAAATGCTGCTTTACACTTGGTTCGTAATGGTCGATGTGGTTGTGGGTGAGCAGTACCATATCAACACCTTCAGTAATGTCGCTAATAGGCATTACGAGATGTACCCTCGGATTCTTATATACACCGAGAGCTGATTGCAGGGTTCCTTTGTCGGCAAATACGGGGTCAATAAGAATGGTATGTCCTGCATAGTTGATTTTCAAGGTGGCACTGCGTACCAACCGAATAATTGCTTTTTCGTTCATGATGTTATGTTTTGTATTATTTTTCGGGTACAAAGTTCGAAAGGATATCCCAATGTCTCTATGCCTTAAAAACAGGAATATATGCCATTTTGATAAAAGAATGATGTATATTTGCAGAAAGCAAAAAACAAGAGTGATGAAAGCTATAATCAATCCCAAAAGACTTGTAAGCGTTCCGTTCAATAAAACGCAATGTGGCGTAGATTTCTACATTAACACAGGCGAAAGCAAGGACATCTGTGGTGTCTTGACCGAGCATAAGGCGTTTAAGACAGATTTTTTCAGCTTCTATTTCTTTCGTCGTGCCAATGGATATTTGTTGCTGAACTTCCGAAAAGTGGAGTTACGGGATGGTATGGTGCTGCTTTTGTCGCCGCACCAGCAACAGGAATGGCACGTGAACGAGGTAGAACTAGATTACACTTTTCTTATTTTCCGCGAAGACTTTATGCGCACGTTCATTGCTGACAAGTTCTTCGTATATCGGCTGTTGTATTATTATCAGACTGATACACCGCCCTACTTGTTTGCCGAGCCGGAGGAGCTGACGGAATATATGCGCCTCTTAAAAAAGATAAAACAAGAACTACAACATCCTGTGGTAGACACTTACAACCTCATTGTGTCAGTGCTTTATTATCTACTGGTAATTATCAACCGGGCATACGCTCAAACTTATCGTCTACCTGTCGAAGTGCCAAAAAACAATTACGCATTCAAATTCAAGGACTTACTCGAAAAACATATCCGAACGACACAGCGCGTTCAAGAATATGCTGATATGCTTCGGGTAAGTCGTATCACCTTGAATAATTCTGTCATGGCGCAATTTGGTGTATCAGCCATTCACTTACTCAAGCAACGTCTTTTGGAAGAGCTGAAAAATGAGCTACTGTTCTCCAATCTGAATGTGAGCCAACTGGCAGACGAGTTCCACTTTTCCGACCCCAGTCACCTCATGCGTTTTTTCAAAAAAGAAACAGGCAAGACTTTTACCCAATATCTAATGAATTACAAAAGAGGAATATATGAATAGAAATTTCATATTTGGCAAATGAATTCCATATTTAAGATATTTATTTTTTTGAATAACTATATTTTTCGTCATAAAGGTTCATTCTGCCAGTCCATAGAAATACCAATCGCTTTGTAATTGACATTCTTTTGAAGAATCTTAAAAAATACAAAAACACCCAATTTTACATTCTTGGGTGTAAAAAAGGGTGTAAATCTCGCAAATGCTTGATTTACACCCTTTATTGCGGAGAGAGAGGGATTCGAACCCCCGGTACAGTTGCCCGTACACCGCATTTCGAGTGCGGCCCGATCGACCACTCCGGCACCTCTCCTTTTCGGTCGCGGGAGGAGGACTTGCCCCGTTCTCCCGACCCAAAACCGTTGTTTTGGGACTGCAAATATAGACATATTTTTTATTTTCGCACATTTTCGTGCGGAAAAAATCACATTTGGTTGAAAAAACGCCTCCGGAGGCCCTGTTTCTGCCGCTTTTCCGGAATTATTCGTACCTTTGACTTCGTCGAAGATACGCCCGCCCGGCAAAATGCAGGCAAGTTTGCTTTTGCTTTCGCCGGTTCGTATCTTTGCAAACGGACGGACCCGCTTCGCGCATGCAGTATTTTCCGTGCGCGGCCGTTTATAAAGATGAACGATACTAAAACCGGTACGGTTTTCGTTTGGTATCTGAAGAACTAACGCAAACATTACGTGCGCTATGAAAAAGTTGAAAATTTTATTCGGAACCGTCATCCTGTCCGCAGGCCTCGCAAGCTGCTCGTCGGCTTACTACGCCTCGGCGGGGTATGCTTCCGACGATCTCTACGCCGTGCATGACCGCGCGGAGATCTCCCGCAGGAAGCAGGCCGAGGCCGAGGCGCAGCGCGCTGCCGCCGAAGCCCGCAGGGCCGAATGGGAGGCGCGGATCGCCGAAGCGAAGGCCGCTGCCGCGGAGAATAGCTATTACGAATACCGCTCTGCGGACGCAAATCCTTACGAGAGCGTGTTGGCCGACGACTATGAAAGCGCTTACGCGCGCCGCCTGCGCGGATTCGAGTCGCCGACCTACAAGATGCCATCGAGCTACATCAATGCCCGCTACGGTTCGGCCTTCAACTACGTGTCGGCCTACGACCCGGCGTTTTACAACATCGTGGTCATGGGCGACCAGGTGTGGGTGGAACCCAAGTACATCACCTCGATGTTTGGATCGTGGGGCACGGTGATCTACTCCGATCCGTGGTACTACGGGTGGAACAGGCCCTGGGGTCCGAGCTTCTCGTTCGGCAGCTGGGGCTGGAGCTTCGGGTGGAACTCGTGGCACAATCCCTGGTACGGACCCGGTTGGGGACCGTGGTACAGTTCGTGGTACGACCCCTGGTACGGACCGGGCTGGGGCTGGGGTCCCGGATGGCACGGGCATCATCATGGTCCCGGATGGGGGCCGGGCTGGCACGGACGGCCTTATCATTCGAACATCGTGCGCCGGCCCAATCCCTACACGTCGCCTTCGGGAACCCGCTACGGCGTGGGATCGCGTTCCGGCTCGAAATCGACCGGGTCGATGCGCGGCGGCAGCAGCGGCGGCCGGAACACCTTCGGCGTGCGCGACAACAGCGGCGGGCGGAACTCGTTCGGCGGACGCTATAATTCGGGCAGCTCGTCGCGCGGCGGCAGCCGATACAACGATAACGGCTACCGCAACTCCGGCGGCAACACCTACGACCGGGGCAACAGCTATAACAGCGGCAGTTCGTCGTCCTACAACCGCGGCAGTTCGCCTTCGTCGGGCGGCAGTTACGGCGGAGGTTCGCGCGGCGGGTCGGGTACGACCTCTTCGGGAGGCAGCTACCGGAACTCCGGCGGACGTTAACGGTTGACTTTCTTAATGTGCAAACGACTATGAAACGACTGATAATCACGCTTGCGGCCGCCGCGACGGCGGCCGGGGCTTCGGCTCAGCAATGGGGCGGACTTCTGATGGACAAGGACCTGCTGATGCCGACCGATATGATCGAACTCTCGCAGACGCAGTTCAACTTCGGCACGGCGCGCGCCATGGCCATGGCGGGGGCTTTCACCTCGCTGGGCGCCGACCTCTCGTCGATGTCGATCAACCCGGCGGGTCTGGGCATGTACCGCCACGGCGACATTTCGATCACGCCGATGATGTCCTTCGCGCGCAGCAAGGGCAACGCCCCGGAGTACGGGCGCAATTCGCGCGACCGCTTTTCGATGGCCAACATCGGTGTCGTGATCAACGCTTATGAGGGTTCGCGCTCGCTCATCAGCCTCAATGTCGGCTTCGGCTACAACCGCATCGCCGATTTCAACTACGACTATGGGTTCGTGCGGCAGAACCAGGGCGCGACCATCGGCGACGCCTATGCCCGTCAGCTGAAGTGGGACGGCGTCTCGAAAAACAAATTTTATACGAACGGCGGTTCGGGCGACTGGGTTTGGCCGAACGATCCCCAGTATTGGAATGCGATGCTGGCTTACCGCGGGTTTCTGATCGACCAGACCGATCCCGACGATCCCGGGACGTGGAAACCGACATGGGTCGGGAACAATGCGGGCGTCGACCACTACACGATGCTGCGGAGCAAAGGCTCGATCGGCGAGTATGTGCTGTCGGTGGGCGCCAATATCAACAATAAAATCTACATCGGTGCGTCGCTGGGCATCCAGAGCGTCTACCAGCGCAAGTACATCGACTATGTCGAGGAGTATTTCTACGATACGCCGAGCCAGAACACGCCCGATTTCGGAAATTCCGGGCTGGACTATCAGCTGCTGCGCTGGAAACTCAACCAGAGCGTGATCGTGGACGGCACGGGCGTCAACTTCAAGGCGGGCATCGTCTATCGTCCGACGGCGAACTTGCGTCTCGGCGCGGCGATCCACACTCCGACCTACTATTCGCTCGACCGGAAATTCCAGAGCGCGGCGGCCGGACTGGCCTATGCCAACAACGATACCGATCCGAACGTGACGCCCGACAAGAATGGATACATTTCCACGGCGAACGATCCCAACATGACCTCGCCGCTGCTGGTCGACGACGGCCCCAACGGCTGGTCGTTCGTCTCGCCGACGCGGCTGATGTTCGGCGCGTCGTACACGTTCGGCGAGCGGGGCGTGATTTCGGTCGACTACGAGCGCGACTGGTACAACGGAATCCGCATCAAGGACAACCCCTCGGGGCTGGATTCGCAGTCGTGGTACAACGATTCGTTCCGCCAGAATTTCAAGGCTTCGAACATCGTGCGTGTGGGCGCCGAGTTCAAACCCCTGCCGGTGCTGTCGCTGCGTGCGGGCTTCGGTTACAGCGGTTCGATGGTCCGGGACGATGAGTTTCCGCCGGCATCGCCCGTCATCAAGCAGACGACCTATTACGGCGCAGGCGTGGGATTCGTCCTGTCCCGGGGCGTGCTGCTCGACCTGGCCTATCAGTACGTGTCGTCGAAACTGTCGGACTACTACCTGTTCTATGCCGAGGACAAGGTCGGGTACACCGAGAGCGCCCTCTATTCGACCGACATCAACCGTCACAACGTGGCGCTGACGCTCGGATTCCGCTTCTGATCTGTCGGCGATTTTCAGAAAAGCTCTCTGCAAAGGGAGCTTTTTTCAGATGGTATCCATAATTCTTGATTTTAATTCTTAATTTTTAATTAAAATCTTTAATTTTGCCGGATAAAACGCAAAATTAAAGATTTAGAGATATGGCAAAGGAACTGAAAGATCTCACGAAGTCCGACGAGAACTACTCGCAGTGGTATAACGACCTGGTCGTGAAGGCGGGACTTGCGGAGAACTCCGCCGTCCGCGGATGTATGGTCATCAAACCCTACGGCTACGCCATCTGGGAGAAGATGCAGGCTGCGCTGGACAAGATGTTCAAGGATACGGGACACCAGAACGCCTATTTCCCGCTCTTCATCCCCAAATCCTTCTTCTCGAAGGAGGCCCACCATGTCGAGGGATTTGCCAAGGAGTGCGCCGTGGTGACGCACTACCGTCTGAAGAACGATCCCGAGGGCAAGGGCGTCGTGGTCGATCCCGACGCCAAGCTCGAAGAGGAGCTGATCGTGCGCCCGACGTCGGAGACGATCATCTGGAACACCTATAAGAACTGGATTCAGTCCTACCGCGACCTGCCGATCCTCTGCAACCAGTGGGCCAACGTCGTGCGCTGGGAGATGCGCACGCGCCTGTTCCTGCGTACGGCCGAGTTCCTGTGGCAGGAGGGCCACACGGCGCACGCCACGCGCGAAGAGGCTGTCGAGGAGGCCGAAAAGATGATCCGCGTTTACCAGAAATTCGCCGAGGAGTGGATGTCGCTGCCCGTGGTCGTGGGCCACAAGTCGCCCAACGAGCGTTTCGCGGGTGCCGAGGACACGCTCACCATCGAGGCGCTGATGCAGGACGGCAAAGCGCTGCAAAGCGGTACGTCGCACTTCCTGGGCCAGAACTTCGCCAAGGCGTTCGACGTGCAGTACGTCAACAAGGAGGGCAAGCTCGAATACGTGTGGGCGACCTCGTGGGGCGTCTCGACCCGTCTGATGGGTGCGCTGATCATGGCCCATTCGGACAACAACGGTCTGGTCCTGCCTCCAAAACTCGCCCCGATCCAGGTGGTGATGGTGCCGATCTACAAGACCCCCGAGCAGCTCGCCGAGATCTGCGCCCGCTTCGGGGCGATTGCCGCAGAGCTGCGCGACAAAGGCATCAGCGTGAAGATCGACGACCGGGACAACGTGCGTCCGGGATTCAAGTTCGCCGAGTACGAACTCAAGGGCGTGCCCGTGCGGCTGGCCATGGGCGGACGCGATCTGGAGAACGGCACGATCGAGCTGGTGCGCCGCGACACGCTTGAGAAGCAGACCGTTTCGCAGGAAGGGCTTGTGGAACGTATCGAGGGGCTGATGGCCGAGATTCAGGAAAACATCTATAAAAAGGCGCTCGCCTACCGCGAGTCGATGATTACGAAGGTCGACACGTGGGAGGAGTTCAAGCGGGTGCTCGACGAGAAGGGGGGCTTCCTTTCGGCGCACTGGGACGGCACGGTGGAGACCGAGGTGGCGATCAAGGAGGCCACGAAGGCCACGATCCGCTGCATTCCGGTCGATGCAGTCGACGAAGAGGGTGTCTGCGTCTTCTCCGGCAGGCCGTCGCATCGTCGGGTGCTGTTCGCCCGCAGCTATTGATTTTCGATTTTATAGGGCATTTTTGCACTTGCTCTCGTGTGGCGCAAATGGGACGTACCGAAGTACTACCCATCTGCGCCGCACTTCGGTTAAGCGCAAACCTGCTCCTCTGAAATCAAAAATAGCTTGGAGCCGCATTTCGGTTAAATTCAGTTTCGTGATAATCGAAAAAAAAGCGTATTTTTGAATTTCAATCTTTTGAGCCTATGTCCAGCGAAGCGGAAATCCGGAAACGTAAAATCTACCGCGTGACCTTTGTGGGGTTCGTGGTCAACCTGGTGCTGTCTGTGCTGAAACTTGCCGCCGGAATCGTCGGGCGGAGCGGAGCGATGGTGGCCGATGCCGTCCATTCGTTCTCCGACCTGGCGACGGATGTGGTGGTGATCGCCTTCGCGCGGATTTCCGCCAAGCCCCGGGACGACGGCCACGATTACGGCCACGGGAAGTACGAAACCCTCGCCACGATCATCATAAGCCTCGCGCTGGGGATCGTGGGGGCCGGGATTCTCGCCGGCAGCATCCGCGACATCCGCATCGTGGTCGACGGCGGACTGCTGCCCCGGCCGGGGCTGGTGGCCCTCGTGGCGGCTGGGGTGTCGATCGTCGTCAAGGAGATTCTCTACCGCTACACCGTCCGTGAAGGCCGTGCGGTCGACAGCCCGAGCGTCGTGGCCAATGCCTGGCACCACCGCAGCGACGCCCTGTCGTCGCTGGGGACGCTCGTCGGCATCGCCTGCGCCTATTTTCTGGGCCAGAAGTGGCGTATCGCCGACCCCATCGCGGCGCTCGTCGTGGCGGTGTTCATCTTCAAGGTGGCCTTCGATCTGGTCCGCACGGGGCTGAACGAGCTGCTGGAGCGTTCGCTTCCGGCCGATGTGGAGGAGGAGATTCTGCGCATCGTGACGGCCGATCCCGAGGTGTGTCAGCCGCACAACCTGCGGACCCGCCGCATCGGGGCCGCGATTGCCGTCGAAGTGCACGTCCGCATGGACGGGGCGATGACCGTGGCGCGCTCCCACGCCCTGACGGTCGACATCGAACGCCGCCTGCGCGCCCGCTTCGGCGAGGGCACGATGATCGCCATTCATGTGGAGCCGCTGAAATAGCGGGGCGCGGCCGGGCGGAATCTCATCGGCCGCTTTTGCCGGTTCGCCGGAGGCGCGGGCCTTCATTTTGTCCGCATACGGGATGTTTCTGGCACGGATTTTGTTTGTTTTGGGCGGAAAAAATGTGCCGGAATATTGCCGGCGGAGTAGAAAAATTTGGTATTTTCGGAAAAAGTGCTTATCTTGTCAACGTAAAGCCTCCGAAAATTCCGATGTTTTCAAGGCCCGAACAAGGAATTGTAACGACATCAGACAACTAAAAAAGGATCGCCTATCGGGAAAGAAATCTACTCTTAGTAACTAATTAGGAGACAAGAGTATGAACGTGCAAGTATTAAGTGACCAGGTATTGCTTAATCACTACCTTTCAGGTGACCGTAGTGCCATATCCAAACTCATCGAACGCCATAGCCGCAGGGTGAAAGACTACATCCACATGATGGTCAAGGACCGTGATGTGGCCGATGACATTTTCCAGGAGACGTTTATCAAAGCCGTCCGTGTGATCGACGAAGGCCGTTATACCGATAACGGAAAGTTCCTTTCGTGGATTCTGCGCATCGCGCACAACCAGGTGATCGACCACTTCCGCGCACAGCGGCAGAACAAATCCGTGAGCGAGACCGAAGCCGGCTACGACGTGCTCGGGACGCTGAAGCTGGCCGAGCGTACGGTTGAGGATTCGATGGTCTGCGAGCAGATCGAACGCGACGTGCGCGCGCTGGTCGAACTGCTGCCCTCCGAGCAGCGCGAGGTGGTGATCATGCGTTACTTCTCGGGCTTGAGCTTCAAGGAGATCGCCGAACAGACCGACGTGAGCATCAACACGGCGCTGGGGCGCATGCGCTATGCGCTGATCAACCTGCGGCGGATGATCAAAGAAAAAAATCTGATCTTGAGCTGACCCCGCACAATATTCCCGAATGGGTTGCGTTATATAAATGCAAGCAAGTTAAAACCAAAGCCTATGGAGGATATCGACAAAAACGAGGTTTCAGACAACGGCATCTCCGAGGACGAAGACTTGATGATGCGGGAAGTGATACAAGGTGACGCTGATTTATGTTATCTGCACCACTATCTCTCGGAAGTCTTCCGAAAAGGGGATAATTTTTAAGGGTTAATTTTTGATGGGGAAGGGCGCCGGGAGGCGCCCTTCATTTTAGGGCTTTCAGGCCCGCTTTTTGTTCCTCGTCTCTAAAATTGACCGACTATGAAATTGAGTAACGCAAGCTTGCGGGTCTGGGACTACGGCAAGTGTTTCCGTTTTTATGCCTGTGAAGCCCTTGCCGCAAAGGGTGTCGGGTTTGTCGATCGCCCGTCCGACATACCCGGTTGGGGAGTGCGGGCCGTTCGTTTGAGAGCCCCGGAAGAGAGTCAGATCGAACTTTTCACCTTTTTTGGAATAATCCCATGACACGGATACGGATCAAACGGGTTTACGAAGCGCCGGCGCCGGACGACGGCTGCCGCGTGCTGGTCGACAGGCTCTGGCCGCGGGGCGTACGCAGAGACGCCCTGCATTGCGACGTCTGGGCCAGGGACCTTGCGCCTTCGGCCGGACTGCGCAGCTGGTATCACGCCGACCCCGGGGACCGCTGGGAGGAGTTCCGCCGCCGGTACACCGACGAGCTGCGTGCGTCGCAGGCCGTGCGGGAGTTCGTCCGCGGAATCGAAGGTGTGGACACGGTGACGCTACTCTACGCCTCGAAAAATGCGGCGGAGAACCATGCGCTCATCCTGCAGGAGTATTTGCAGAGAGCTGCCGGAGGGGCTACAACCGCGTGATCTTCGCGATTTTCGCCTCGCCCTGCCCCGGCAGCGGCTGGAAGACGATGATTTCGGCCTCGTAGGTTTCGAGGCCGGGCGTCGTGGTTTTCGCCGTGCAGATGAAGCGGTAGTTGGTTCCCGCCACGACCTGCGTGGCGACGCTCTCCGGGGTGTAGCTTACGCCGGTCATGCCGGTCGTCGCCCGGCGGAACAGTTCGCGATCGGACGCTTCGAGAGGCCGCTGCCCGGTATAGCCGCCGCACAAAATCGTTTTTTCCTGTTGCTTTTCGGTCCGTTTTTCCGGACTTCCGCATGCGGTCAGCAGCATGGCCGCAAGTGCTGCAATCGTTAATTTCAACATCGTCAGGGCGTTTTAGGTGCGAAAATTACTGATTTTCCGCCGAAAAGCCAAATAAACCGCGTGCAGGTGCCCGGACGCCGCGGTTCCGGGCCTGGGCGTTTCGGTGTTTTAAGGTTCGGTGTGTTATATATGATACGTGTATTTTTGTGTTTTATGTCCAGTTTTGCACCGTTAATTGTCTGAAATGGCGACGGGAACAGACTTTTGGGCCGGTTCGGACATGTGCAAACACGAATCAATTTGTGTGTCTATGAATATGAATAAGAAGATCCTTCCGGCGCTTCTTTTGGCCGTGTGCTGCTGGGCCGGAGCGTCGGCGCAGCAGGTGGCTGTGAAGACCAATCTGCTTTACTGGGCTGCCGCGACTCCGAATGTCGGGGCCGAGGTGGCCGTCGGGAAGCATTCCACGCTGGGATTCTCGGCCAACTACAACCCCTGGACCATCGGTTCGGACAATAAGATCCAGCATTGGTTCATCCGCCCCGAGTACCGTTACTGGGTGACCGAGAAGTATACGCGCCTCTTTTTCGGGGTACACGCCATCGGCGGCAAGTTCGAGGTCGGCGGCTTCAAGCTTCCGTTCATCGGCGACAAGGTATTCAAGGGGTTGCAGACCAACTATTACAAAGGTTCGTTCGTCGGCGCAGGCATCAGCATCGGTTACCAGTTTTACGTCAGCCCCCACTGGAACCTCGAACTTTCGGCCGGCGCCGGACTGGCCCGCCTGAGCTACCATGCCGAGCCGGTCAGCGGCCCGAAGCGCAGCTCCTACGTCGACTCCAAGCGTTTCCTGCCGATCCCCACCGAGATCGGCGTAACGTTCGTCTACCTGTTCAACTCCAAGAAATAAACGATGCGTCCCATGAAAAAATACTGCTTCCTTTTCGTATTTCTCGTTGCGGCGCTTTCGCTCCGCGCCCAGATCGTGGGCGATGTCGCCGTGACGCGCAAGGTGCTGGCCGAACGCGGCGGCGAGCTGCACATGGTGCTGGAAATATCGGTGTCGCGCAAGGCCGTGACCCGCTCGCAGAGCTGGACGATCCTGCCCGAGCTGAGCACCCCCGACCGCAAGTCGGTGAAACTCTTTCCCCACATCCTCATCAACGGCCGCTATCAGCAGCACATGCAGGAGCGCCGCCGCCGTCTTTCCGGCGCCTACTGGGCCGAGCGGCAGCCCTATATGACGATCAATGCCGATAAAAAGACCGATCAGGTGTTCCGTTACGAGATGAAGGTGCCCTACGAGAGCTGGATGGCCGGCGCCACGCTGGTGCTGCGCATGGTTCAGACCTCGCCCGGCGGCGTCAGGCGGGTCTTTACGGTCGATGTGAACGGTGCGGTGGACGTTTCCCGCAAGTAAATGCCTGCCCGGATGATGAAACAGCGCGAATGGATGGGGTATGCGGCGGCCGTTCTTGCCGCGGGCGCATTCCTGACCGGGTGCGGAAATATCCGCAAACTGGCCAAGAGCGATCCCGAAGTGGGAGTGCACCTCCCGGCCCGGTCGGCACAGAACCCCGTGGCGCAGGCCGCCGATACGGCCCGCACCCAGAAGATCATTACCTACCGCAAGCAGGACGGCACGGAGCTTTTCATTACGCCCGTGGACGTCGATTCGCTGTCGGGCGAGAAGATGATGTCGGTGGCCATCGACGAGGTGGTCATTTCGGCCTCGAACCGCCGCAATCTGGTGGAGCGCAACGGCAAGATCAACGTCGAGTTCGTCGTGTCGGTCCCGCAGGAATTGCAGGCCCGGAACTGGCAGCTGGTCGTCGATCCGCAGCTGCTCAAGGGGGCGGACACGCTGGCGTTCGATCCGCTGGTTTACAGCGGCGACCGCTTTAGGACGATGCAGCGGCGCGAATATGCGCGTTACGACGACTATCTCGGACGGATCGTCGACAGCGCGGATTACTTCGAGCGGTTCGGCGACAAGAGAGCCTATGCCCGCTATATGGACCGCGTGGCGGAGCAGCGGACGAAGTATGCCGACGCCGAAGCCCGTCTGGAACGGATGACGCCCGAGGAGGCGATGTTCGACAGGCAGGTGGGATGGACGACGCGCGGGGAGCGTCGCCGGCAGTATGCCCGGCTGCGCCGCTACGTCACGGCGACCGACCGCAAGGTGCGGGAACGGACCTCCTACACGCCGGATGCCAGCGACAAGTTCGACCATCTGAACGACTATTTTGCGCCGCGTTACCGGCATGCCTATACGGGCGACGACGTGCTGCCCGGCGGCGGGATCTACACCCGCGTGCAGGGCGAATACCCGGTCGACGGGGGTCGTGAACGCGAGGCTTACATCCGTTCGCTGACGGAGAATCCGGGGCGCGTTTACGGCGAGGTCTATACGGCCGACGATGCCGGGATACGCACGCTGGCGGGCCGGCGGCTCGCCTACACGGGGCTGCGCCGTCCGGAGGTCGAAGGGCTGCTGCGCGAAACCGGAGACAGCGCCGCCCGTGAGAATTACCGCATCCGCAAGGAGTATGCCGCCGACCGTCTGGCGGCGCTGAACGCCCTCGATACGGCGGAGGTGCGGCGCGGCATGCTGCGCGAAGGAGAGCTGCGGCGCAATTACGAGCGGGCCGTGAACAGTCCTGCGGCTTTCGCGCGCCTGGTGCGCCATCCCTATTATGCCGACGCACGGCTCGACACGGTGATCTGCCGGCCCGACGGGCGGATCGACTATTATTACACCGAGCAGGTGCAGGCCGACGAAAACACGTCGAAACTCTATCTCTGTCTGGCCGGGGAGGTCGAGGACCGGAGCGGCCGCACGCACCGGATCACCCGGTCGGACACGCTGACCTACAACGTGGCCTCGATGACCACGTTCCTCGACGAAACGACGCGCTACATGCAGCGCATCGTGCTGCGCGACGCCGAGGCCAACGCGCGCTTCTTCTTCACCTTCCCGTCGGGCAAATCGACCCTTGTGGACACGCTGACCGCAAATCGCCGTCAGATCGCCGCCGTGCGTTCGCTGACGCGCGGCCTGATGACCGATCCGGTCTACATCATCGACAGCATCACGCTCCGCGCCACGGCTTCGCCCGAGGGAACCTGGCAGGTCAACGAGCGGCTGGCCCGCGAACGCGCCGAGGCGCTGCGCCGGGTGCTCGTGTCGGAGTTCCGCACGCTGTACGACTCGCTTCGGGTGTCGGGCAGCTATACGCTCGACGAGAACGGACGGCAGGTGCTCGACAGGTCTGCCGGGGAGCAGCTTCCCGACCTGCCGAACCTGCTGCGCACGAAGTGGCTGGCCGAGGACTGGGACGAACTCTACCGGCTGGTAGCTGCCGACACGCTGATCGCCGACAAGCAGGAGGTGCTGGCCATGATGAAGTGGGAGGGCAATCCCGACACCCGCGAATGGCGTATCCGGATGAAATATCCCAAGGCTTACGAGCGTATGCGCCGGGTGATCTACCCGCAGATGCGCGCTGTGGATTTCCGGTTCAACCTCCACCGCCGCGGCATGAAGCAGGATACGGTCTACACGACCGAGGTCGATGCCGAGTACATGCACGCCGTGGAGCTGCTCAAAAAGCGGCGGTATGAGGAGGCGCTCACGATCCTGCGTCCCTACGAGGACCGCAATACGGCGCTGGCCTACATGTCGCTGGGGTACGATGCCGCGGCGTACCGCATTCTGCGCGCCGAGCCGGACGCCGCTTCGACGCCCGACATCCAGTACATGCTGGCCATCCTTGCGTCGCGTCTGGGCGACGAGGAGCAGGCCGTGACCTATTTCCTGCGCTCGGTGGAACTGCGCGAGAACCTGAAGTTCCGCGGCAATCTCGATCCCGAAATCTCCCGTCTGATCCGCAAATACGGGTTGTTCCGGGAGGATTTCGAATAGATGCCGCCGGAGAGATGAAAACCGGGACGCTCCCACGAGGGAGCGTCCCGGTTTTTTCGTCGCCGGACGTGTCAGCGGTCGCTGTGGAGGCAGTGCTGGGCGTTGCGGAGCTGGAGGGCCAGCGAGAAGGCCGTGATGCCGGCCAGGAGCAGCGTGATGCCGACCCAGACGATGACGGCCGTCGTGCCGATGACCAGCGGCTGGAACAGAATCCACAGCGAGCAGAGCAGCAGCAGCACGCCCGTGAAGATGGTCCAGCCCGAACCGGCGATCTCCAGGGCGCTCATGTCGCCGCCCAGTCCGATGGCGCTGAAACCGCGCATCATCAGCCAGAACCCGAGGAAGATGGGCAGCGTGGCGGCCGAAAGCCCGACGTTGAAGATCAGGATGATGCCGAGGATGATCTCGATGATCCCTCCGGCCATCATCCAGCCGCGGCCCGTGATGAAGTGTTTGTTGGCCGAGGAGAGCACGACCTCCAGGATGCCCGAAATCAGCATCAGCCATCCGAAGACAAGCGACATGCCCAGGTAGCTCTGGGCAGGGTAGACGAAAATCAGCACGCCGACCGCGAAGAGCGCGATGCCGATGATCAACAGCAGCCACCAGTAGCGGACGGCCTGTTTCGAATTTTCGATCAGTGAGGAAAAGTTGTTCATGGTATGAGGAATTTCTTCCTCTCGGAGCAATTTGCGTACCAGAGCCGTCGGGCCGCATACGCGGAAAAGGCCGGACAATCAGCCGGATGCCGGGCAGGGAAGCCGCGGGGCGCAGGGACGGGTTTCGGATTGACGAGGCGGGACCCTGATTAGCGGGGCAGGGTTCGGGTTGGCGGTCCGGGGCGGACTGGGTTGCCGGGATACGGTGGGGCGGGGAGAACCGTTTCGCCGATTTCGGGACGGAGATACCTGCTGTTTCGAAGCGCATCCGTCATCTTTTTCAAAGCGGAGAACTGGAGCGCGAGGCGACTGTTTCCGAAATGGTTCGTCCGCTCATCTGGAAAGAGATCATATTTATATATAGTATATTTTATTCCATCCTTGTTTTTGGTTTGGCGGAGCAGTTTCGAAGCGGTCGCTCTGCCCGATTTCGCCGTCGGTCTGAAGTGCGAATCTGTTCTTAAAATGCGCATTTTGCAAGACTTTTTTATGCATTTAGAGCGTAATTGCTGATGATTTTTTTGCGAAAAATTAATTAGGATAAAATCTTTTTATTATTTTTGCGACAGAGAGAATCCTCTTTCCTCGTCAAATCGCGAGGGGGGGGGGATTTTTCCTTGGCGCCGTTCTCGTGTCAAGTCGATAAAATCCCGAAAACTCGATAAGTAAACCCGTTGGTTGAATTAAAAAGTTAGTAAAATGACAAATGAAAGGTTGTGCA
>NZ_QTXM01000022.1:0-44704 GCF_003461645.1 Alistipes sp. AF14-19 | reverse complement strand
TCACGTTTCTATGAATAATAGAGCGAAAGAAACGAGGTAACGATTTGGAAACCAAAACCTCGTTTAACATTACCTTATTCTACTTTTTTTCTAAAACAAAGGTACTGAAGAAAAGTGTATAATTATTTGATTATCTTTTGCTTTACACTTTTTTATACCTCTGTTTTTTATCCCCGGAAATTCGCACGCATTACGGGGATGTTCCGTTATTTCAGGGCCGTGTCGTTCAGTTTCCGGCCGGCGTCTGCCCGACGACCTCGACCCATTCGCCCTTCCGGAGCGCCCGCACCGAGTTGTCGTACATCGCCTCGCAGCAGACCGAGGGGAGGTAGTAGCGGCCCTTGTAGGTCGCCGTGAGTTTGATCGGGATCTCCTTGCTTTCGCCGCTCCGGAGGTCGAAGTAGCTCAAAACCCGGTCGTCGCGGATGTCCTGGTAGGTGACCGTCGAAAGGTCCCGTTCGGAGGTGATCTCCCAGCCTGCCGGGACGATGTGCGTCAGGGCCAGGTCGGCGTAACGCTCGTAGCCGCTGGTGTTCGTGACCGTCACCACGGCGTAGAAGTCCGTCGACACGGCGACCGACCGCGGGTCGAGCGGCGCGCCGTTCATGTCCCGGTAGCGGACGTCGATCTTCAGGCCGCTTGCGGCTTCCGCCTCCTCGCCCTTGCCGGGCGTGTAGCTCTGGCTCACGACCAGATGGAGGCTGCCCGTACCGGTGTTCTTCACTTCGGTTGGGGCGGTGAGCGGCATGGAGGCGATCGACTTGGCGCTTCGGATCGGTTCCCGGCCGATCCGGGCGTCGATCCCCGTCTGTCCCGTGGAGGCGAAATTCGCCAGCGTGTTGAGCATCCAGGCCGTCGACTGCGTACTTAACCACTTGTCCTTCTTCAGGATGTCGGACATTTTGAGCGTCGTGCGGAACGCCGCTTCGCGCTGTCCGAGCAGCGTCTGCGTCATCAGCACGATCGCCATCTGCCGTTCGGGACTGTTATAGGTCCCGTCGTAGGGGTCGGCCTTCGGAGCCGCTGTGCCGGCGGTCTGTGCGGTCAGCTCTTCGGCCACCTTCCGGTTGCCGTCGAGGGCGTAGGCTGCGGCTAGCAGCCATCGCGCGTCGCTGCCGGCCTGCGCCGACCTCTCCCGCAGGCGATTCATGGCGCCCCGGTCGGGCGTGCCGGCCAGTGCGAGGACGTATTGTGCGTAGGCCAGCGTCAGCGGATTGTCGAAGGTGTTGCCGCGCAGGTATTTGAGTGCGCGGTCGAGCGTCGTCCGGTCGACGGCGTAGCCGTATTTCGCGGCTTCGGCCATGAAATGGACCGCATAGGCCGTGCCCCATTCCGAAGGCGAGGTTCCGCCGCTCCAGTAGGCGAATGCGCCGTTAGAGAGCTGATAGCCGCCCAGCCGCGACAGGACGCTCTTGATATTGCGGTCGATGTCCTGCAACATCTCTTCGTCGCACTCGGCTATGGAGTGTAGGTAGAGTTGCGGGAAGGCTCCCGAGGTGATCTGTTCGATGCAGCCGTGGGGGTAGCGCACGAGGTATTCGAGGCGGCGCGAAAGGTCGATCGGAGGAATCGACGAAAGCTCCAGACGGGCCGTTCCGGAGGCTTTCAGGGGCTTGACGGAGACCGTTTCGCCCGGCTGGAGGATGTGCTCTTCCGAGGTCGTGACGTAGGGATTCGGCTCCCGCACGTCGATCTCGATCTCCGAGGCGGAGTTGTCGCCGGAAGAGGCCGCCGAGACGCGGACCTTCCCGATTCCGGTCTGCCGGCCCGCCTTGAGCCGGAAGGTGACGACCTGTTCGCCCTCGTCGCCGAGGAAGACGCTCCGGCTCTGCGGCCCGACCACGGAGAACGCTTCGTTCACGCTCACCCGGACGTCGGTTTTACCGACCCCTTTTTCGAGGGCGAAGACCGTGACCGGAAGTTCGATCTCCTCCTCCGTGGAGACCACGCGGGGCAGGGTCGCCTGCACCAGGAGCGGTTTTTTCACGGCGACCTCTTTCGCCGCGGAGCCGAAGGCGCGGCCGTTGGACGCTACGACCATCACGCGCACCGACCCGAAGTAGGGCGGCAGCGCGATCTTGTGGGTGTTGGTCTTCCCGGCGCCCAGCTTCTCGGCGCCGAGGAACCGCACGACGGGTTTGAACCGCTGCGCCCGGAGCGCTCCGGTGTTCGGCTGCTCGGCGTCGCCGCCGATGGCGAACAGCTGCTCGATGCGGCCGCCGTAGGCGCCGATGACATGGTCGAACAGGTCCCACGTGCGGACGCCCAGCGCTTCGGTGGCGTTGAAATAGAGGTAGGGGTCGGGCGTCCTGAAACGCGTCAGCCCCAGCAGTCCCTCGTCGACCAGCGCCAGCACGTAGCTCATCCGCCTGCCGTTCCGCTCGCGGACCCGGATCGTGATTTCCGACTCGGGTTTCACCGATTCGGGCATCTCGACGACGGGCGCAAGGCGCGTGCCGGCGTCCTCGACCGGAAGCCGCAGAACGCCGAACAGCCTGATCGGCGCGTCGTTGAGCGTGTTGCCGTGGGGTTGGACGAGGGTCACCGAGACGTAGACGTTCGGGGCCATGCCCTCCCTGACGGGAATCTCGAAGGAGGTCTGCCGGTCGGTGCATGCTATCCAGCGGCTTTCGCGGACGAAGCTGCCGCTCTCGACGCTCACCAAGGCCCGGGCGCCCGGGGACGAAGGGATGGTGATCTTCGCCTTGTCGCCCGGCACGTATTTGTCCTTGTCGCGGGCGATGGCCAGGCGTGTCGCGGCGTCGGTCACCGAGGAGATGCCGCCCCGGTGATCGGACGACGACACGCAGACGACGCACGTCGCCGAATGCGCCTGCCGCGCGCCCGTCACGCGGATGAGGTAATAGCCGTAATCGCCCGCACTCCAGCGCATCGTGACCTGTCCCGTGCCGTTCGAGAGGGTGGCCCGCAGGGTTTTGTACTGGGCGTTGAGCGCGCTTTTGGCGTAGCGGGCCTGGGAAGCCGCCGACGAGGCGTCCCACCACCAGTAGGAACTCATCCTGTAAACCGTCACGGTCGCCTCCTCCGTGCCCGTCGCGGGGCGGCCCCGGGCGTCGAGCAGGACGAGCCGCAGCGCATGGCCGCGTTTGCTGTCGAGGTACTCCTCGCCCCAGTCGCTTTGTTGGGCGGTTACGCCGATTCCGAAATAGGCGTCGTAGGGCGAGACGGCCGCGATCTGCTGGTCGACGCTGAAATCGCCGCTCTTTTCGAAGACCTTGACGGTGAATTTGCCGTTCAGCATCCCCGGACTCAACCCTTCCAGCGAGGAGAGCCGGTCGGTGGTCAGTTGCAGCGCGCCGTCGGTGCCGGTCGTGCCGGAGACGATCTCCCGCTCCTCGGGGGCGAACTGCTTCGTGGCGTCGTCGAACGAATAGTCGGGGTAACCCTTGAAGCGCGTCGGAATCTGCGACAGCTGCGCCTGGAGCGTGACTTTCGATCCTGCGGCCGGTGCGCCGTGCAGCCACCGGGCCGTCAGCCGGCCGGTGAACTCCTTCGCGTCGACGGTCTGTCCGTCGCCGAGGCGCATCTCGATCTTCATCCGGTTGGGCTTGACGGCGTCCACGCGGATGTTTTTCTCGAACGTCGCGCCGCCGAAGGTCGCTTTCGCGCGCCAGATTCCCGTGGGGGAGGCGGGCGTCGTCCGTAATTTGAACGTATGGATTCCGTCCGTGGAACCGCTGCTGACCGCCGACTGCACCAACTGCCCGTTGGGGTTGTAGAACTCCAGCGACGCCGGGTGGTTCTCCGGCAGCGGGTTGTCCGAGGCGACGATCAGCGTGAGGTAAATTTCGTCGCCCGGGCGCCAGACGCCCCGTTCGCCGAACAGATAGCCCTTTATCCCCTTCGTGTCGGTCGTGCCGCCCACGTCGAAATTGCTCAACGAAAGCGCCGCGCCCCGCTCCACCCGGACGAAGGCCGCGTCGCCGTTAGCCTCGGCCAGCACCGTGTAGGGTTCGTCCCCGCATTTCAGCACGGCGCGTCCTTCGGAGTCGGTGACGGCTTCGGCCAGCTGCTGGTTCTGGCGGTCGTAGGCCCGGACCTTGCAGCTGCCTTTCGGGCGCGCCGAGACCAGGTCGGTGGTGTAGACGATCAGCTCCCCGTCGCCGCTGCTCTTGCAGATGATGCCGATGTCGGACTGGATGACGACCTTCGACCGCTCGGCGTAGGTCCGGTAGTCGCCGAAATAGTAGTCGTAATCGTTGCTCTCGACCGGAATCAGCGGGTCGACGCCCTTGATTTCGAGCAGGTACATCGACTTCCGGCTGTCGGTGATCAGGCGGCTGAGGTCGAGCGAGTAGCTGTTGGTGCGGTCGAGCCGCGTCGAGGCCTTGTCTCCGAGGTCGATGGTCGTGTCGCGGACGATGCGGGAGACGTACTCCATGTCGGAGAAATAGGTGTCGCCGTAGTAGTTCCGCTGGAAGAATTGCAGCAGGTTGTTGGCGAAGATCTTCCGCACGCGCACCCGCGCCCGGGCGAAGTTCACCGATTCGAACAGCAGGCTCATGCGGTTGGACGAGGGCAGGATGGAGCCTTTGCCCGTGAAGCGGATCGCGGGGGCCTGCGAGGGCAGCGCCGCGGTGAAGGTGTAGCTTTCGTCGAGCCGGCGCCCCGCCTTGTTCTGCACCTCGCGGCTGATTTCGACCTCGTAGTTCCCCGTGAGTTGCGTTTCGGGGTAGATGTAGAGGCGGTTCCGGTCGACCGAGGTCCGGAATTTCGGGTCGAAACGGATCAGGTTCCTGAAATCCTGGTTGGGTTTGAGCGGCTCGGAGAAGGTGACGACCACGGCCAGCGGCTCGGTCTGCACGGTGTGGTCCAGTACGATGTATTCGCCCTTGCGGGGGACCTCCATCTCGACGTTCCGCTTCGGGTCGAGGTCGAAGTCGAGGGTCAGCTTGTAGCTTTCGTCGCTGCGGGTCGGGATGTTTTCGACCCGGTATTTGTGGACCGTGCCGTCCTCCGAATGGGTCCAGGTCACTTCGGGTTTCAGAAGTCCCTTGATCTTGAGCCGCTGCTCCACGTAGTCGTCGGCGGCGTAATCCGACGAGACCGTTTCGCCGACCAGCACGTAGTATTTCAGGTCGTCGCTCTGCTGCAACCAGCAGGGGTTGTAGGAGAAACGCAGTTTCGGCGTCGAGAATTCGAACTCGGCGACGCCTTTGGCCTTTCCGCCGGTGAGTTTCGATGCGTCGAGCGCCACCTTGTAGCGGGTGTCGCTCTTCAGGGGCGATTTCGGGACGATGCGCAGCGTCCGCACGCCCAGCCGGGAAACTTCGACGTCGGCCGACGGGGTGAACGATACGGCGTCCTCCAGGTCGTCTTCGGCCAGTTCGACGCCCTCGCGCAGGGTCACCTGAACCGGCATCCGGACGCCCGACAGTCCGTTGGTCGACGACTCGACGATGTCGCTCGCCGGGCGGCTGCATGCGGCGGACAGCAGGACGATGAGGGCAAACAATGCGGCGCGGAATGGTTTCATGGTGCGTTTTTTTAGGTAACTTTGCGTTGGATACGGCGGGGTGCGCATATCTTTCACCAAAGATATATAAAATATGTCAAAAATGATGTCGAAAAAAAGAATCTGCCTCCTCGCGGTCGGGCTTACCCTGCTGCTCGCCGCGGGCTTTTTCCTCGCCCTGCCGCGGACGCTCTTCGACGAGCCGTTCTCCGCGACGGTGTGGAGCCGCGACGGGCGGCTTCTTTCGGCGAAGGTCGCCCCCGACGGGCAGTGGCGGTTCTTTCCGACGGACAGCGTGCCCGGGAAGTTCCGCACCGCAATCACGACCTACGAGGACAAGCGTTTCGACCGTCATTTCGGAGTCGATCCGCTGGCGCTGGCGCGCGCCGTGGGGCAGAACCTCGCGGCGGGGCGGATCGAGAGCGGCGCCAGCACGCTCACGATGCAGACCATCCGTTTGAGCCGCGGCGGGAAGCCCCGGACCTTTGGCGAAAAGTTCGTCGAAGCGGTGCTGGCGCTGCGGCTCGAAATGCGGTGCAGTAAGGAGGAGATCCTGGCCCTGTATGCCGCCCATGCGCCCTTCGGCGGCAATGTCGTGGGGCTGGAGAGCGCTTCGTGGTACTATTTCGGCCGCAGCGCGCGGGACCTTTCGTGGGCCGAAAGCACCCTGCTCGCCGTGCTGCCCAACGCGCCTTCGCTGATCCACATGAAGCGCAACCGCGAACGGCTGCGCGAGAAGCGCGACAGGCTGCTCGACCGCATCCGGAGCGGCGGGCACATCGACTCCCTGACGTGCGCCCTGGCCAAGCTGGAACCGCTGCCCGAAGCTCCCGAACCGATGCCGATGGAGGCGATGCACCTGCTGGGCAAGATGCGCACGGGGGCGCTGCGCTCGACGCTCGACGCCGACCTTCAGGGGCGGGTGAACGCCTTGGCGCGGCGTTACAACGCGCAGTACCGGGGCAACCGGATCAACAACCTGGCCGTCGTGGTGATGGACGTGCGGAGCGGGGAGGTGCTGGCCTATGCCGGCAACGTCTACGACCCCGGGGACCGGAGTGCGGGAACCGGTGTCGACGTCATCCCCGCGCGGCGCAGCAGCGGCAGCGTGCTCAAACCGATCCTCTACGCCGGGATGCTCGACGACGGCACGGCGCTTCCGACGATGCTTTTCCCCGACGTGCCGACCTATTACAGGGATTTCACGCCGCAGAACTACAACCGCACGTTCGACGGCGCGGTTCCCGCCGACCGGGTGGTCGAGTGTTCGCTCAACGTCCCGTCGGTGCGGATGCTCGACAAATACGGCCGGGAGAATTTTCTGTCGCTGGTGCAGGGGCTGGGTTTCCGCACGATCGACCGCAGCGCCGACCATTACGGGCTGTCGCTGATCCTGGGCGGCGCGGAGATCACGCTGTGGGACCTCACGGCCGCCTATATGCTGATGGCGGCCAAACTCGGCGGGCAGGAGACGATCCGCCGGCCGCACTACGACGCGTCGTCGGCCGAGACCGTTGCGGCCGGCGACATTCCCCTCTCGCGGGGTGCGCTGTGGCTGATGTTCGAGGCGATCAGCCGCGTCACGCGCCCCGAGGAGGAGGGCGAGTGGCAGTATTTCGCCTCGTCGAAGAAGATCGGCTGGAAGACCGGGACGAGCTACGGCAACCGCGACGCATGGGCCGTCGGGGCGACGCCCGACTACGCCGTGGGCGTCTGGGTCGGGAACTGTTCGGGCGAAGGGCGGCCGCTGATGACGGGCGTGGGGTACGCTGCGCCCGTCCTGTTCGAGGTGTTTGGCCTGCTGCCCGGGAGCGAGTGGTTCGCAGAGCCTTACGATGACCTGGAACCCGCCGTGGTCTGCCGCCAGAGCGGATTTCTGGCCTCGCAGGTGTGCCCCGACCGCGATACGCTGATGATTCCGCGGACCGCCGCCCCGGGCGAGGTCTGCCCCTATCACCGGATCGTCAATTTGAGTCCCGACCTGAAATACCGCGTGACGACCGACTGCTGCGATCCGGCCCGTATCGTCCGCAGGCCGATGTTCATTCTGCCGCCCGCGCAGGAGTGGTACTACCGGAGACAGCATCCGGACTACCGCCCGCTGCCGCCGCTGCACCCCGGCCTGTCGGGCCGCGGGGCGGGAAACGACCCCATCGAGATCATCTATCCGCAGCCGGGGCGCGTGCTGGTGGCCCCGAAGTCGCTCGAAGGCCGGCAGCAGAGCCTTGTCTTCACGGCCGTGCACCGCGACCGCAACGCCGTGCTGTTCTGGCATCTCGACGACCGGTATCTCGGCGCGACCTCGCTGGAGCACAAACTTTCGGTCCGGCCCGCTCCCGGGCGTCACCGCCTGACGGTGATCGACGAGCACGGGGCCTCCCGAAGCGTCGCGTTCAGCTGCCGGTAGGGCGGATTTCCGGCGCAGGGCGTCTTCGCCTGACGGATGCTCGCAGACAATCCGGCGTTCCGGGTCCGACGGAAAACGCCGCAGCAAGGGATGATCCCCTGCGGCGGCGTTCGTGTGTTTCCACCGGGGCGGGCGTTATTTCACCCCGAAGCGGTAGATGCAGACCTGCGTGTATTCTTCGCCCGGACGCAGTACGGTCGAGGGGAAGTTGTCGTGGTTGGGGCTGTCGGGATACTTCTGCGTTTCGAGCGCCAGCGATTCGCGGTAGCGCAGCGGTTTGCCGTATTTGCCGTTCGCTTTGCCGTCGAAGAAGTTGCCGCTGTAGAACTGCATGGCGGGCTGGTCGGTCAGCACCTCGATCGTGCGGCCCGAAGCGGGTTCCCAGACCGTGGCTGCCGGCTCGATGCCGTCCGCGGTCTTGCGGTCGAGGACCCAGTTGTGGTCGTAGCCCGCGCCGTTGCGCAGCTGCTCGTTGTCGGCGCCGATGCGCTCGCCGATGGCGTGCGGCTGGCGGAAGTCGAAGGGCGTGCCCGTGACGTCGGCGATCTCTCCGGTGGGGATCAGCACCGAGTCGACCGGCGTGGTGTGGCTGGCGTTGATGGTCATGACGTGGTCGAGGATCGTGCCGTTACCCTCGCCCTTGAGGTTGAAGAAGGGGTGGTGCGAGAGATTCACCACGGTCGGCTTGTCGGTCGTGGCGCTGTAGTCGATCCGGAATTCGTTTTCGGGCGTGAGCGAGTAGGTCATCTCGATTTGCAGGTTGCCCGGAAAACCCTCCTGTCCGTCGGCGTGGAGGTACTTCATCACCAGCTGGTCTTCCGAGGCCGAAACCACGTCCCAGACCACGCGGTCCAGGCCGTCGATTCCGCCGTGGAGCGTCTGGCCGTTGTTGTTGATCGGCAGGTTGTACTCCGTGCCGTCGAGCGTGAAGCTGCCCTTGGCGATGCGGTTGGCGTAGGGTCCCACGACCGCGCCGAGGAAGCGTTCGCCGTCATTGTTGATGTAACGGTCGATCGTCTCGTAGCCGAGCACGATGTCTTCGTAGTCGCCCGCGCGGTCGGGAGTCCAGAGCGACACGACGCGGGCGCCGTAGTTGGTGACCTGCATGGTCACGTCGCCCGCGCGGAGCGTGTAGATTCCGACGGGTTTGCCGTCCGCTTCCGTCTGGAAGGCTTCGTTGCTGAAGAGGGTGATTTTCGGCTCCTGGCTTCCGCAGGCGGCCAGCAGCAGGGCGCATAATGCGATGAAATTTCTTTTCATGGGTCGGTTTTTTGGGTTCTTGTCTGCAAAGTTAATTATTCCGTGCGTTTTGTGGCCGGGCTTTGCCGGGAATTTTCCGCCGAACGGCATTTCCGTGTCGGGATTGCCGCGATTTTAGCGCCGACGGCGGGCGTTTTCCGACGGCGGGCGTCACTGTTTCCCGAAGCCGAGCGCCTGCGCCGATACATCATCCGCTACGACACGATCCGTCCCGCGCATCCCGAACTGCCCTACGGGCAGGGCAAGGAGGGCTTCAAGGCCCCTGCGGAGAGGCGCGTGACCAAACCCTGAAAACCGGGCTCTCCGCAGATAGCGGCAGGAGCGGGAGCATTTTTTGGAAGAACAGCGCTCCCGCACTCTTATCCGGATGATTTCCCGTCCTGATTCTGCCGGATGAAATCCTTCGGGCGCATGCCGAACTGCTTCGTGAAACATTTGGCGAACCACGACATGCTGCTGAATCCGGTCAGGTAGCAGACCTCGCTGATCCGGTATTCGCCGCTGCGGAGCAGCTGCGCGGCCGTTTTCAGCCGTACCAACTGGATGTATTCGTTGGGCGAGACGCCCGTCAGCCCTTTCAGCTTCCGTTGCAGGCTGGAACGGCTCAAGGCCATTTTCTCGGTGAGCAGGTCCACGGAGAGCGTCTCGCAGGTGAGGTTCTCGCGGACGATGCCCGTCAGCTTGTCCAGCCACTGCCGGTCGTTGCGGCCCATATCGTCTTTCTCGTACTGGAATCCGGGCCGCGACGCGAAGTGGTGGAAGGCCCGTTTCCGGTTTTCGAGCAGGCTCTCCACCGTCGCCTTGACGTAACCCAGCGAGAAGGGTTTTTCGATATAGACGTCGGCCCCGTATTCCAGTCCCTTGATCTTCGAGTCCACGGAGTCGACCACCGAGAGCAGGATGAACGGGATGTGGCACAGCATTTCGTCGTTACGGACCTTCATCAACAGGTCGAAACCGTCCATTTCGGGCATCAGGGCGTCGCTGATGATCAGGTCGCAGGCCTGTTGTTCGAGGATGGCGAGGGCTTCGGCGCCGTTTTTCGCCGAAAGGACGCCGTAGGTGTCCTCGAAATTCTTGACCAGAAACTCTCGCAGGTCGGGAGTGTCCTCCACGACCATGATGTGGAAGGGTTTCGTCTCCGGCTGCCGGCCTTCCGGGTTATCGGCCGGTTCGGGGGTGTGTACCCCCCCCCTTCGCAGACCTGGAGACTTGGTCTCCTTATAGGTTCCCCAGCGCACTTCGTCGAAGAAGTTCACCGCCTCGACCGGAAATTCCACGCGGCGCTCGTAGCGTACGGCCTCGCGCATGGCGTCGAGGTCGCCGATCGTGATGCCCGGTATGTGGGCGCGGGCGCGCACCTGGTCGATGAGGTTCTTCGCCGGGGTGAACTCATTCAGCTCGATCAGCGCCTCGGCCCATTGCAGGATGACGTCGGTGTAGCGGATGAGCGGGAAGTCCGTGTAGCAGCGCTGCCGGTCGATCAGTTCGCCCTTGAGGAAACGCACGTACTTGCGGTAGCAGTAGTAGGCCGAGGTGCGCTTGTCGAGCCAGAAGTCGCCGCCGCTGGTTCCTTGCAGGTAGAGCGGCCAGCGGAGCTGCTTGCCGATCATGTTCTCGTTGCCGTTGAGTCCCGCCGTGAAGCAGTCCACCGGTTCGTAGGGGGTGACGATCGTCTGCTTGAGCCGCGGGTCGCGCTTGTCGTAGGCGGCCTTGATCCGGGCCTCGTTGCCGTTGTCGAGGTAGTAGCGGTCGAAGATGTCCTGTCCGCAGATGCCGATCGCTTGGGTCTTCTGCGACGCCAGTTTCGCGTTGCTTTTCAGCCCGTCGCAGCAGAAGAACACGGCCCTCTGTCTAGGCGTCAGCTGGTCCCAGTTCTCAAGCCCGGCCACCTAGCTCCATTTGAATTCCGTGCCGTCGTCGGGAAGCCGCTCCAACAGCATGCCGGCGATGTTCTCGGCCTGGTTGAGGTAACATTCGTAGCCGCTCAGGCGGAACATCATCGTGTAGCCGTAGAGCGCCCAGGCCTGTCCCCGCGCCCAGGCGGATTCGTCGCTGAAGCCCTGCACGGTCTCCTTCCGGCGGACGCGGCCGTCGGCGGGGTCGTAGTCCACCAGGTGATAGCTCGTGAAGTCGGGCCGGAAATGGTTGCAGAGGGTCGTGTTGGCGTGCGTCACCGCGACGCTCTTCAGGGTGTCGTCCCCGAAGAGCAGGCCCGCGTTGTAGAGGTGTTCGAGGTTCATCATGTTGTCGATGATCACCGGGTATTTCCAGTCGCGGCCCTTGCGCACGAAGTCCCAGCTGCGGATGACGCCCGTCACGGGCGAGAACCTTCCGGCGAGGACCCGCGCCGAGGTGTGGATGGGTTCGAGGTATTTCTGCTCGCCGGTGATCCGGTAGGCGTTGCCGAAACTGCAATTCATCTGGAATCCCAGGTCGTGGTCCGTGCCTTTCTGTTTGAGGGGATAGAGTTTGAAGGTGTTTTTTTCGGCCAGTTCGCGGAATGTCTTGTCGCCGGTATACTCATATATATACCAGAGCGAGCCGGGATAGAATCCGCTGCACCACCAGCGGATGTTGGAAGGGATGAATTTTCCGTCGGAGGCCACCGATCTCGGAAGCGTCTCGTCGGTCAGCCGGCCTTCGAGCTGTTCGTACTGGGCCGCGGCTACGGCGAAGACGCGATCGGTCAGTTCCGGCATTGTCTCCCGGGGAGTGCATCCCGCGAGAAGAAGGGTCGACAGCAATGCTGTGCGATAGGTTCGGGTTCTCATGTCAGACAGTAGTTTTTTCGGGTGGTTTTTCCGTCATTCAAAATTAGATTTTGTATTCTTCCGCGAAGGATTCGATCCGGTCAAAGGGGAGTAGAATCCGGTCGAAGTAGCTTCTCCGTGGCGTCGTCGGGGGATATTTGGTTTAAAAAGACTTATATTTGTCATGCCGCTTTCCGCGTCGGGTCCCTCTCTTCGGAACGGCGGTGTTTCACAAGTTTCTGGTAACTGTTATGAATGGTTTACGTACGGCCTTTCTGGCACACCCTTTTTTCGGACACAACTTTTGTGATTAGGGAAAATAGTTGATTGACAACGAGTTAGTAAATGACACAAGTACGGATTTATCCGTATAAACATTATTTCGCTAAGGAAACTACTCTTTTCATGTAGGTTTCTATGTAGGTTAATTAATACCAATTGATTCCTACTAATGCGAATTAATAATAAGTCATTAACTAACTCGTTATCAGTCTATGTACACGATTAACATCAGGGGTAAGCAGAACCCGAAAGACACCAAGATGGTCAAGCTGGAGATAATTTTCTTCAAGACCGGTTACGCCCGTGTGCCGAAGGTTATAAACATCACAGGGCTATTAAAAGACTGGGATGTCAAGTCTCAGAGTTTCCGTGTAGGGAGTGCGGAGGCCACTACCAAGAACAAACTGCTTTTCGATTTGCGAACCAAATATCTGCATGTCGCCGATACCTGGGAGATGGAAGGCAGGAACTGGTCGCCCGTCCAGCTATCACATTGCTTCGATGAAATCAAGGCGGCCAAACCCGAGGTCAAAGTAAAGAGTGTCCAGCAGATGATCGATTATCTTGAAGAGACATTCAAAAACAAGAAACGCATCAAGAACGGTCAGATTGTCGACAGCACGACCAATGCTAAACGGTATGTCTATCTCAAGCGTGAACTGCAGGCGTTTACAAAGGAAAAATATGAAAAAGCCTTTTCCTCTTATTTCTTTACGGATATTACAGAAGAGTTTCTTCTTGACTTTGCGTTTTGGCTTAAAGAAAGAGGTATCAGAAATGGCAACAAGGCCGGACTTACACACAAACTAAGGTTGCTCCGTGCCGTATGCAGGCAGGCAGAAAAGAAAGAGATGTACGGGGTGAATATGGATAACTTCCTCTGTCTCGGTGATGATATTAATTGGCCGGAAACCACTTCAAGAGCAGTTCCGGAAACAGTCATAGCTAAAATCGCAAATGTTGACCGTACCTTGTTTACGAAAAAAGAGCAGTTGCATCTTGATTTGTTCCTGTTCAGCTACTATACCGGAGGTATGGCGAATGTCGATGTATGTAACCTGACATGGGATTTGGTCCAGGAAGACCGCATCGTCTATGAACGTATCAAGTTTCCCAAAACAGCCAAACCGGAATTACTCAGTAAAGCAAAAGCCATCATGAATAAATACCGTGGGCAAAGTTATGGAAATTATGTATTTCCTGTTTTTACTCATAAACACACGACCACTTCCAAGAAGACTACACGTGTCAAGCAAATTTCCACACGCCTTTCACAAACCTTGACGAAAGCATGCAAGATGCTGCGCATTAAAGAAAACATCACATGGTATTCCGCCCGTGGCTCTTTCATATCGAAGATGGTAGATGCCGGTAATAATCCGTATGTGGTTGCAGAGATGGCTGGTAACAGCCCATTGACCATCTATAAGCATTACTACAAGAATACAAAGCGGGAAGAAATCAAGCGGCAGATGGAAGAAATGTTCTGACCAGACATATCCATAAAGTTGTAAACACCTTGACAATTTCTCTGATGGATAAATCATACGGTGTAATGGCTGTTAAAAGTCATTGATTACCAATGTGATATTTGCAATATTGACAAAATCGCTCTTATTCTCGATTATTTTCATTACCTTTGTGGTCAATAACTTAAATAGAATTTATATGAAAGAATTGGTTTCAAAAATACAGGAAGTATATGCTACATTCTCCACGGATGCGGCACTTCAGATTGAAAAAGGCAACAAGGCCGCAGGGACCCGTGCCCGTAAGACTTCGTTGGAACTGGAAAAACTGATGAAAGAGTTTCGTAAGGTTTCCTTGGAAGAGTCTAAGAAATAACCTTTACACGTCCGGTCGTTATCACATAATGGCCGGTTCTTCTGCAGATGCGGCATAAAAACCATATTGGCAGAACGACATAATAAAATACGGAAAGCGTTAGCTTTTGTCATGCACCGAAATCTGGTAAATTTCACTTATCCGCAGGACAAACAGTTTTCGCCTATGCTTTTGCGTGGGCTTAACTTGTTTGCGGATAGGTTTACCAGAACCTCGGTGCTACGGGTTATGTCCCACGCTTTTTGGTCTTGGTACATTGAATGCTTGACGGGACTCAAGCCAAATACGGAGATATTATGAACGACATGAATCTGATGGATGAACTTTTGAAAATTCCTGCTGATGCAACTGCCGCCACCGTACAAGGCATAGAAATGCTTCTTATCGATGAAAACAAGGCGGGGGCTTTATTGGAGTCGGATCCTAATGACAACACCATCCACGAATGCCTTTTAAGCAACGGCCGTTTCCTGTTCCAATCGGACAATGCCAACCTCGTTGCCCTGTATAAAGTAACAGGAGCATCTGAATAACGCTCCTGTTGCATATAATCACCTTATTTGTCTGATTTCATCCTTCCTGCAAAGGCTTTTGACGGCTTGAATGCCGGGATATTGTGGGCAGGCACTATCACCGTGGTATTCCTGCTTATGTTGCGTGCTGTCTTTTCCGCACGGTGCTTGATGATGAAACTGCCGAAGCCGCGAAGATAAACCTCCTCGCCGTTTATCATGGAAGACTTTACGCTATCCATGAATCCTTCGACAACTTGTAACACGACCTGCTTCTCCAGACCGGTCTGCGTTGCTATTTCCCTGACGATATCCGCTTTTGTCATATTAACTCTTGATTAAATACTGTCAATCCGTTCACAAAGATACATCATTTCCTGAAATATCCTCCTTTTACAAACACATATAATAAACATTAGCCGGCGTCCGTCTCTACTCTTTCGATACAAATAGTATCGAAGTATGAAGCTGACACTCAACCGCAAATTCAAAGGTCAGACCTATACCATAGGTGACCTGTCCATCGACGGCAAATTTTTCTGTAATACCATCGAAGATGCCGTGAGGGAACTTCCGGCAACCTGTCCGGATACTCCTCGCGGCCGTTCCTGTACCTGCAAGGAAAAGGTCTATGCCAAGACTGCCATTCCTGCCGGGACTTATAAAGTCACTCTTCAGTACAGTCCCAGGTACAAGAAGAAAATGCCATATCTGCATGATGTGCCGCATTTCCTCGGCATCCTGATCCATTCCGGCAATACCGAAGTCGATTCCGCCGGCTGTATCATCGTGGGAAAGAATACGGTCAAGGGAAAAGTTTTGGAATCCCGTACTACATTCCAAAAACTGTATGCTATACTCGAGTCCGAAAGGGACATAACCATTCAGATTGTATAAATCTAATGGCGGTCAACAGGCTCAAACCACCCAGAAACCTGCGCATCGAGTTCAAACCGTCCCCACGGCAGTATGAACTCTGGAAACTGTTGCAACCGAACTATTGTCCCCATTGTGGCGGGGAGATCGAGCAAATCCTTATCGGCTATGACCAGCAAGGCAACCCTCAGTACAGGCCCCAATGCAGGCATTGCAAGTCGCAGAACCTGCCGCAGCTGATACTGGGAGGCGGAGCGGCCGGCGGCGGAAAATCGTATATCGGCAGCGTTTGGCTGGTGTCTTCATGTATCCGGTTCGAGAATATCCGTGCGGTGGTGGCCCGTAAGACACTCAAGTCGTTGAAGGAATCGACATGGAATACCATCAAGTCGATTCTGAAGGATTGGGGACTGAAAGAGGATACAAACTACAAGATAAACAACCTCGAAGGCACGCTCACATTCTGGAATGACTCGGTCATCATCATGAAGGAGATGGCGGATATCCCCAGCGACCCCAACTTCGAGCGTTTCGGCTCTTCGGAATACACCATCGCCATGGTGGACGAGGTGTCGGAAATCTCGGAGCGGGCCGTCGAAGTGCTGTTCTCCCGTCTCCGCTGGAGAACCCATGAGACATTCAAGACTCCGAGAATGCTGCTCACCACCAATCCGACGATTAACTGGGTGCGTTCCCGCTTCGTGCAGGACGAAAACGGAGACAAGGTCATCTGCCGCGAGGGTGAAGCGTATATACCTTTTTCCGTGTTTGACAACCCGAATATCGCTTTCCGTCAGGTGTACGAGGCGGCCCTGAACAAGATCCGGGATCAGGCGACAAAGGAACGCCTGCTCTATGGCAACTGGGATTTCGTGGAAGCCAACGATATGGCGATTTATAACAGTTTCGACGGCTCCCGGCATCTCGTTACCGGACTGAAAGAAAAAGCATACGATCCGACCAAGCCGCTCATCACGGTGTGGGACTTCAATGTTGCCCCCCAAATGTCGGTGCTCTCCGCACAAATAGACTATGAAAACAGGAAGGTCTATATACTGGAAGAGATACTCGGCAAGCCGGAGGAAAAGGAGAACAACACACCTGCGTTGGCACGGAAAGTACGCTTAAAACTTTACCGGGACAAGCATATCGGCGGAGTGGATGTGACCGGTGACCCTTCCGGGTTACAACGCTCCACCACCAACGAGGACGGCATCAACAACTATACCATCATCACGGACACTTTCGGCAGAGGAATCCTGCGACCGAAGGTAAAGCTGTTACGCAAGCAGCCTCCGCAGGCTACACGGTGCGAGTTCGTCAACGAGGTATTCGGGGGCTATGAAGGCTGGGAGATACAAATCGATATCAAATGTCGCAAACTTACCCAGGATCTGATTTACCAGCTTCGTAACGAGGACGGTACCAAGAGCAAACAGAAGACCACCGACCCGAAAACCGGTGTCAAATATGAACGGTACGGGCACTTGTCCGACTGCCTTGACTACCTGCTCTGTTACTACCTGCGCGACAGCTGGTACAAGTTCAAGAGCGGAGGCGACGGGAACGGGTATGTGGTCTCCACATCGGTAATTCAGGAAGGATTTTCATACTAATAACGGAACAAGGATATGTACAGACGGTTTCTCAATAATGACGACTATCTTGGGATAATTACTCCGGAAGCACTAGCACAACTCACGCGGGGCAATGATGCACGATTCATCCAGGCGGAAGAATCGGCGGAGATGAGCATTGTGGAATATTTGTCGGAGAACTACGAGATTGAAAAGGAACTTGCAAAAGGAAAATATATCGCCGAATACGACCGTCGAATTACCTATCCCGTGGGTGTGCATGTCTATTTCGAGGGACAAATCCATGAGGTGACACGCTCCGTCAGCGGCTATCGCAAGCCGGCAACGGCAATCTATTGGGAAGAGTGTTCCGATATCCACGTCGATGCGGGACAAGTTGTAAATTATTCCCAGTTCAACACCTATTATCCGGGTGATAAAGTAAACTACAACGGTGTTGTCTATATTTGCCTTGCCGAAAACGGGTACAAGTTCGATGATATCCGTATCCCGATGGTCGGCGGTTGGATCGAGACGGAAGTCACGTTATGGCAGCCTGTCGAGTATCCTCTGTGGTCAGTCGTTGAATATGAAGGGGCGTTCTATACTTTGATGACGCTTGACTGTTTCGATTGCAATCTTGACCCTATGGTGTCCGACTGTTGGGGAGCCATAGCCGATTACGATTCATCACACAATGCCTACGAATTGTCGGAACACGAATATGTAGTTTATGACGGACGGGTATTTTACCCGGAAACGGATGTGAACGCGGACACGCCGCAAGTCGGTCTAAACCTATCATTACACGATCCACGAAACTACAACCTCAAGAAGCATATGGTTCGATTGGCTATCTACGAGCTCACGAAACTCATTGCCCCGAATAATGTCAGTGTTGTCCGTATGCGCGATTACGAGGACAGCATGAAATGGCTTAATGATGCCGCCAAATTGCGACTTAATCCACAAATCCCCCGTAAAGTCGATGACACGAAAAAGCCGGTTACCGATTGGCAACTGGCTACTTTCCAAACAGATTATGACCCGTATCGAAACCCGTGGCTGACCTAAATAACAGTAAATACCGCTACCGGATTTGTTGTCGTAGTCTTTACCATGAACAAGAAACGAAATTACTGCTTGTTTGTTAGTTCCGTTTCCACAAGAGCCCCCCTGAACGGGTGGCAAGTTCCTTGTAATATGCCGCCAAAAGAAGATATAAATTTGGCCTTTTAGAATAATCCAATCTGCTATATTCCTTACTGCCTTTGCGGTATTTAATAATCTCAAGACATTGAATAATTATTTACTTGTTTTTGTGCCCGTTGGATTTAGGTTTGAATAAGGCATGAAGTCTTATCACGCACACCAACAATGTTTCATAATCAACATGAAAGTAGAGGCGTTCATCTTTCAGACTACATTGAAAGTGAATCCGATAGCGGCATGAAACGGTTCTCCCTACAGGACGGGCAGATGAGCAACTGCATGCTCTCTGCCCGTTTTCTATGGTACAAGGCAATTATAATAAAGCCATTTTTATTTTTCCCTGAAAAAAGTGTCGGTTATTTCATTGCAGAACAAAACATTTTTCTAATTTTGTATTTGAAGAAGTATTCACTCTAATAAACTGATATGTATGACAATGGATACATTGTAAAATGTCGCTCGATTTTAACAAATGATATTTGTTTGAGCGAAGCTTCGCATAAAGCGGACGTTTTTCTTGTGTGCATTAGTTACCTTACATATTCCCTTAAAAAGTGTATTGATAATTTGGCAGTGTGGAAAATTCGTGTAAACACACACACACACACACACACACAATTATCGCGCGTCAATATATAATAAAACATTTAATTTACAATGGATTACCGGAATCAATTATCCGGGGTTATCCTTGTCTTACGACAAAAGTTCCTATAAATACTCATCCTCTGCCATATTGTCTCAAAAAAGGCAGGATATTTTTATGGTCCGACGGTACTGGGGAGCGTTCTCTGCGCCCGAATATCGTCGGTTTTTTGTTTCCACCCATAACAGTCTGAAATCTCTTTTAGTGTTTAAGTATCTATGATTGGAATATATGGAAATAAACAAACCATGCCTGAATCCCAGAAAAAAGAACTTTTCTCCGCAGGTATTACCTATATGGTAAGTGGCGAATATGCCTTTGCCTTCTCCTGTTTCACGCAGGCAGGAAAGTCTGACCTGCCGACACTTTACAACAAGGCGTTATGCTGCTACTACCTTTCTCTGTATAATGACTGCCGTTCCTTGCTGTTGGAAGCGGAGAGGCTGCTGCCACCGTTAACGGAACGTCTGCCGGAAAACCTGCCGGAAGCCGTCCTCCGCTGGGAATACGAAAAAAGCCCTGCCGGTTGTCCCATGCCGGAGGATGCTCCCGATAACCTCGCCGCCGTACAACTGTTGAGGCTGAAAGCGAAAGTGTCGGCCAGACTGCACCTGCACACGGAGGTGCGGACTATCCACGCCCGTTTGGGCAATAAATATCAACACATTGAAGAACTGATAAAAAACATACAACCATGAAATACAGTGACATATACAGGCTTTACTCGACAAGTCAGCCGAAGGATGCAATTCATCAGGCGCTCCGGGAAGTGTCCGTCGATGACAGCGACGAACAGTACGAAGACCGTTCTCCGTTGCATCTTGCCTGCCAGTATGGAGACACGGAGGGGGTCAAGATACTTCTTGAACGTGATGCCGAACCCAACACGAAGGATGCAAACGGTTCCACCCCGATTCATATCCTCGGCAGAACCAGTGCCGGCTGTGCAGATGAAGACAAACTGAAAGAAATAGCCGTCGTGCTCATAGAACAAGGAGCGAATATACCGCGTTCGGCTAAGAATACGACGGCCCTTATCGAGTGCGTAAGGAACCGTCATTTCAAGATGGCGGAAGCGATCATAAATTCCGGAACACGCGTCAACTCAACCGACCTTAACGGCGAGAACGTGCTTTTCGGTTTTTGTGCCGCTTCAGGCGACATCAGAAGGGATATCCGGTTCGCGAAAAAGGAACTGGACGAATCCGTACAATACAGTTACCCCGAAAACAAGATAGAGGAAATCAGGAGCAGGATTGCAAGGCTGGAGGATGATGGCGAAGCCGCCTACCGACTTGCCAGAAGGCTTGTTGAAGAAGACAAGGTCGATCCGGAAGACAAGTCAAACAGTGGAAAGACAGCCTGGGATGCCGCCATAGAGAACAAGGCGATGAAGATCGCGGCCTTCCTTTCCGGAAGCGACCCCGATGTTGACGAACTTTCGGCCTTGCACGGCAACATGGACATATTCCAGGCTATGTACATGAAGGATATGGAGGCGCTGGATGCCATTCTGCGTTCGGGTGCAGACCTGCAGACGGTGTGCGAGCACAAGGATATGTATGACTTTGCAGGCAAGTCGCCCCTCGCTTGTGCGTTCAGCTGGTTTGACAGCATACAGGATGCTCCGGCCATGATTCTGAACGGCGGAGCGAATCCGAATTACCGTTTCCCGAATGAAGAAACGGCTTTTTCGGTATGGGTGAGCAAGGACTATTTCTGCAAGGATACCGAGGTTTACAAGGGGCTGCTTGACCTGATGAAGAAAAAAGGCTGGAATCCCGAGCTTCCTGTTGATGCAGAAGGCAACACGGCACTTGCCCTTTCCTGCCGCCATACCGGCTACAGGTTGGGTAAAATGGCATTCGGTTGGCTGCTCAAGGGAAAGGCCGACCCCAACGCCGCCAATCTTTCCGGCCAAACTCCCATGATGATGCTCTTCGGTGGTCATAAGGCGAACGAAAAATATGTGCCTTACGGCTGGTCAGCCGGTTCTGACGACCCCACGGAAATCCTCGAAAAGCTTCTCGAAGCCGGAGCTGACGTGAACAAGACGGACAACCGGGGAAACACCCTCCTGCATTATGTGGCGGCATGTTGTCGTGACAGCATGGCACAGAAAGCGATTGAACTCCTGCTGGACTTCAAGCTGCCTGACGTAAATGCCGTAAACAATGAAGGCAAAACGGCCATGGACGTGGCGGCAGACTACAACAATGACAATCTCGTAAGACTATTATTGAAATATTCTTAAACAAAGATATATGGACAACAACCAGACATTTCTCAATGCTTGCCGAAACGGGCATAAAAGCATTGTCCAGATATTCCTGAAAAAGGGAGGAATTGACATCAACAAAAGGGATCAGGAAGGAAACACTGCTCTTTATTATGCCTGTCAGAAAGGTTACAGGGACATAGTGGCTCTGCTTCTTGACAACGATGCCGACGCGTCATGTATCAACAACCGTTCCGAAAGCCCGCTCCACGCGGCGGCACGGAGCGGCAACAAGGAAATCCTCGGGAAGCTGCTCCAGAAGGGGGCCGACATCAACGTGACGGACAATGAAGGACAAACCCCGCTAATATGCCTGCTTGACAACAAGCGTACAGATGCCGCCCTTTTCCTGATGGATCAGGGAGCCGATACGGAGGTCGCCGATGCCTCCGGCCACAAGGCCATCGACTATGCCACAGCCCACGGGCTGCGGGAAGTGGTCGCCCGACTCTCGTGCGGGAATGACCGGGATGCACGTGGCAACACCCCGCTTCATCAGGCCGTGTATAACGGACAGGGTGAAATTGTCCGCACGCTGCTCCTGTCAGACAAGTCCATGCTTGACTCGACGAATGACGGCGGAGAGACTCCGCTGATACTCGCCTGTATGCAGGGGAATCTTGTCATGGTCAACCTTCTTCTCGGGGCCGGAGCCGATCCCGGCAAAGCTATGCTGAGCGGCAATGCCCCGATACATTACGCGGCCATTTCAGGTAACCGCTTTATAGGCGAGGCTCTGCTGAAGGCCAAAGCTGCGGTTGACGCACAGAATGACAACGGGGAAACCCCGCTTATTCTTGCAGCCAAGGAGGGCCACAACGATTTTGTGTCCGTCCTGCTTGAATTTCACGCGAATGTTAGCATCTCAGACAACCTCCAGCACACCGCCCTGTACTATGCAGGAGAGCGCGGCTTCAACGAAATCGTGGAAAAACTTCTTGAAAACGGAGCGGAATAAACAGGTAAGATATTCATTAACAAATTTAATATTAGAAAGATATGGCAGAAGAAACCAAGAAGACACCTCAGACACCCGAGGAAATCGCAAGAGAAGCACAGGCTCAGGCCATGAAAGCAGCACTGGAACAGGCGCAAGCCTTGTATGGCAACGTACCCGGATTTGAAGGCACCGACCTGATGAAGATGCATGAAAAGCTGATGCAGGACTCGGCCGAGATGTTCCCGGGAGTTGCGGAGGCACAGGCATACCAGGCAAAGATGATGGCAGAATCCGCCCAGGATCCCGAGGCGATAATGGAGACCTACAGCAAAAACATCGAGTTCGCAGGGAACATGATGCAGCAGGCAATGAATGCCGGATTCATGCCGGAAGGTTTACCGGATTTCTCGGACGGTTTTGACGTATATGCAGGTTGGGAAATCACCCGCAAGGGTGACAACAGCCTGACACCTGAACAGAACAAACTTCTGGCTTATGGGGCACCTCTGTTCCTATACAACGATGACAACGTGGACTCCCTTGAAAGTACAGCAGGCACGGACACCCTTAAGGAAATGCTTGAGGAATGGTGGGAAGTTACTGACAGGAAGAGTGCCCTGGAGACCATCTCATGGCTGCTGAACGAAGGCCAACATGCCGGTGCGGATCCGGCCTTGGCTGAAATCCGCCAGCGTGGAATCGAGGCCATCACCGAGGAAGAAAAGGCGGACGAGGACAGCAAGATCGGCGATGCGTTCACGATAGCTGAATTTGTAATGGGAGTAAATGAAACGACGGAAGCGGACCTGCCCGAAACCGTGCTGGCATGGGACCTTGTACGTGCCGTGAACATGGCCCGTTGGGCTTTCATCTGCGGCTACATCAATGAAGACGAAATGTGGGAAGCCATCAGAACCACTGCCGGCATAGCCAAGGAATCCTTCAGTTCATGGGAAGAATACGGCAACAGCTTTGCCGTGGGACGCGGAATATGGAGAGGCGAAACAGATGACTACGAGACTGCGGATGAAGTCGTGGGAGCGCTTCTCAATAAAGAAGATTCCCCTTGGAAGGCAATCGAATGGTAGAATCCAAAAAAAATAGAATCAACAATATCTTAAAAGTTTTACGATTATGGCACTTTTCAAAAATGCAGCAACAGAATGGGAGAAAACCATGACAGAGAATGATCTTGACCAAATGGAAGCACAAGGTCTTGACGTAAGTAAATACAGGGAGAAACTGGCCGCACGGCGTGCAAAGGAGGCCGAAGAAGCCAAGCGAGACAGGGAACTGTACAAGAACCCGACACAGCTTGACAAGATGAAACCGTACATGCAGACGCCACGCAGTTCTGAGACCGAGTTCTTCAAGAAACTTGCAGGAAAGGCACCATGGCTGGGCAAAAGCAAGTGGTTGAGAAAATTCACGGAAGGATATATCGTTTACGCGGGGATTGTCAGTGCCCCGGCAGAGGCGTGGAAAGGCGTGAAGCACAAGGACGACTCTTTCCATGGTATTGGCATATACGCACTGGACAAGGGACACATGAACGATATGGAATGGCTGAAGAGAGTGATGGAAAAGCTGCGCAACATGTGTGAAGGCAGGCAGCCGGTAGCTCCCGGATGTGAGGGCGTAGTCAGTCTTGCCAAGGAGGAGGACTGCTGGTCAACCGTGAAACTGAGTGGTGAAATCGTGGAAGGCGCCGATGTGGAAGTAAGGAAACTTGTCCTTTATTACAAGGAACTTCCCCAAGGCTATCTTCCTTCAGACGGCATCGTCCCCCACTTCTACTGGGAAGGGACAATCAGAGTCATACCGGCTGAATTGTATGTCTAAATCCATCTGAAAATATGATTATAGCCGTTATATGTATTATCGTGGTACTGCTCATAATTATTTTATGGGCAGTATTCACTAACAACAGCCTTATTGCAAAGAAGAACCGGGTCAAGCAATGCAGAAGTGGTATCTGCGTGGTCCTCAAACAGAGGAATAACCTGATCCCCAATCTTGTCGCATCCGTAAAGGCATACATGGGGCACGAGAATGAGATTCTCATCCGCATTGCCGATTTGCGGTCAAGGGCTTCGAACGCTACAGAGTCCGAGCAGATAAAAAGCGGTACGGAAATGTCCTCGCTTCTGTCAAGACTGAATGTGGCGGTGGAAGACTACCCGGAGCTGAAGGCGAACCAGCAGTTCCTTCATCTTCAGGTCCAGATCGAGGACATGGAGAATGAGCTGCAGGCAATCCGGCGCACCTACAATGCCGCTGCTACCGATTATAACAATTACATTGAAATGTTTCCGTCGTCGATAATCGCATCCTGGCGCAAGCATGAGCAGCAGGAGTTGATAGAGTTCCCGGAAAGTGAGATCAAGGAAGTGAAAGTGGGAGAATTATTCAAGTAAAGCATGGAAGAAAGTCAGAATATAGATTTCAAGGGCATTTCCCTTCACATGAAGAAAGAGATGTCCCGTATCAGGATGCTCCGGATTGTGTTCCGCATCCTGACCTCCATTGTCTATCTGTGTACCGTCGTGTGGTTCGGTTTCTGTATCTTCGGCGGATTCCTCGTGGACCGTACTGACTATGAGACTTCCGTCACCACGGGAAAATACCTCATGATAGGCTTTGCCGTATTTTTTGTACTTCATTTCGCATTCATGAAATGTTTTGCCGCGCTGAACAAGAGGGAAACCTACACGATGGCCCACATCATCTACCTGCTGTTCCCGGGAGCAAGGTACAATCCTTCCGGTTCCATACAGCCGAAAGTCTTTGCGGACAGCCGCCTGTTCGGAACGGCATTGTCATCGGGCAATTCGGTAAGTTCGACCTGTTACGGCCGTCTTGACATTCCCGTCGGAAATGACATGATGACTGTCGTGGATGCCGGTGTGACTTCAGCCAATTCGAAAGATTTCTCGGCCTTCAACTTCCTTGAAGTGCCGTACCAGTATTTTATCCGTCCGATATTCGGAGTCAGGATAGAGAGCACGATGCACAGTTTCAGGGGCATGTTCGGGTGCTGCAAGCTGAACCGCACCTTCAGGGGCTACGTGATGCTGCTGCCCGACCATCTGGAAAACAAAATCGGCTACCTGGCGCAAACAATCCAGGGAATGAAGGAAAAGTACGGGGCAAAATTCGTACATTTGGAAGACCCGGAGTTCGAGAGGCATTTTGCCGTGTACGCGGATGACGAGGTGGAAGCCCGCATGGTGCTCACCCCGGCGATGATGCGGAAGCTGACCGCCCTGCGGAAATCCTTCAGCCGTGACCTGATGCTCTCCTTCAACGGGAACATGTTCTACTACGCATCCGACACTCCGGACGGTTTCTTACGTCCCGGCAGGAAGTCGCTGGATGACGAACATCTGCTGGAACAACTGTACAGGGAGGTGAACTTCTGTCTCACTGTAGAAAATGGAATCAAATAATCAACAATAATCGAAAACGAATAAAAAGAATTACAACATGAGCGAACTTAAAAATCTGTCAGCCATTCTTGAAGGAGGTGCTGTTCCGGCCGGTTATAACGGGAAAGCAATCGGCAAATTGTCTAAGACATACCTCAAACTGGAAAACCGCAAAGTAGTAAACCTCTATCCCATCAGAACCGTGATGCACGAAGACAGCCGCTATTGCCTGTATGCCTGCCCGTTGAAAGGGACTGAAATTGACGAGGCCACCCTTCAGAGCATCAAGGCTGAAGTGGATACGCTGGAAATCGGTGAAATCCGTTATGATTCCGTACAGTCCTGTGGCTATGACTATTACATAGTAGATCCTGATACAGGCCGTCATATACTGACAGGACAACGGGATATGGATTCGGTAATGGAAATAAGCGATCATTATGACGGCGTCATCCTGTTCAGCAAATCGGTATTCTCGCCAAGAAAGGCCAATCAGCTTGATTGTGCCTATGCCTTGATCGGCATTGAAAAACAGCCCAACGAGTTCAAGATAGAGGCTATTCCTAATAGCGCGATAGGCCAAGCACCTACGATACTGGAATTTGAAGCTCCGCAGGAATCGCCTGCTGTCGAAAAATACAGGTCGGCCATGACGGTCCTGTCCATAATCATCACCGCGGCTCTGCTTATCTGGTACTTTTTCATAAAATAATATCACCGAACGAATAACTTCACTAATATCCGAATATGGCTACATTCAATTATTCTTCCAAATCGTCCATCAAGGACAATCTGACTGAAATCCTTGTCGGTGCCGGACTGATAATAGTACCGGTAGTTTATCCTTTCGGTATAAAAGTCGGTACACTTCGCATCCTCGGACCGTTACCAACAGCCATCATCCTTGCCCTTGTCGGACTGTACATGCTGTTCAGAGCCTGGCGGAAGATACATAAGGCCCGCAAGTTGGCTGCCAAAAGCTGTATCATCACGGTTGACGGCGATAAGGTGACATACCCGGTCATCGTGAAAGGAAATGTTGAGATGCGTTCTTTTACATTGTCGGAAATATCCAGTTCAAACTACAATTACGACAATGGTATTCTGACAATCACCCTCGCCAACGGCTCAACGGCCAAATTTGACGTTGATTTCTTTGACGGACTGCCACAGCTTAAAGAATTTGCGGCGCTCTTGAAAAAATAAACCGGTGAGATATGGAATGGTTGGATAAAATAAAGGATTTTCCGAATCTGATACAGCAGGAACCCCGCTACGGCTATCTGGTCGTGGCGGGCCTGCTTCTGATATGGCTTGTCGGTGTCATCTGTGGCTGGAAGTGGACGTATTCCCGTCCGGGTAGTACAGGAGGTAACTTCTGGATGAATCTGCTCGGTCCGAAAACTTTCCGGTTCTGGCTGGGAGTGATTCTTGCCGTCGGGATAGGACTGTCTCTGTACCTGTTCTCTATTTCCGGCAAATAGCTGAGTGCTCTTTCCCGGATGCCACCTGTAAACTTAAAAAGTGATTGAGTATGAAAACAATTCCAATTATAACCTTCTTCCTGTGCACGGTGATGTATGCCCATGCACAGCTTAACATCGTTCCCAAGAACGATGGACTGAAAGAGTACACGGTGACAAATGCCCACCCCTATGACAGCCTGACGAACGTGGAGAAGCGGAGTTTCACTTCCCTTCCGGGACAGACCCTGTACATGCATGGGGTAAAAAATGACAGGAACGGCTACTGGGATGCTTTCTACACGGTCAATTTCCTTACCGGGGATGACCGAACGGTGTACAAGGCGGTCAACATCAGTACCACCCCTTCTAAAGAGGTGGTGGGGAAATATTACGAGGTAGTGAAGGTCTGGACAAAGACAGACTACCTGTCGGCTGGATGCTGCCTGCTGCTCCGTGAAAAAGAAAGCGGTGATGAGATGTATTACAACCCATTCAGGTATCCGCTGAGCATGACCTGTATAGGGTATTATGAGAAACTGAAACGCTTTGTCGGACAGACATTCCTGTCACTTGCCAAGGCCGTCGAGACCGAGGACGGTCAGGTAATCACCCCGGCTGAAGGTGCGGAGTACCGTTGTGTGGACATCGGCCTGAAGATGAACAGTGACGGGGCGTTTCTGCTGATGGAAGGTGCTGACGGTGTCCGTGTGGAAGCATTTCCTATAGGCGGTGACGAGGTGTACGAGTTTGTAAGCACGGCACGTATCGGCCAGCTGGAAAAACGGTACGGCGAGAAATACGGGAAGCTGATTGCCTTCCGCAAGGTCGATACCGGCATGACGAGGGAAATGGTCATCGCCGCATGGGGCGAACCATACCACAAATCGGAAGTCAAGAAGGAAGGCAGGACTCTGGAGACATTGCGCTTTTCCGACAACCGCTATGTTGAACTGCTTGACGGGGAAGTACAGTATGTGCGCATCTATTGAACGGAGCGCAACCTTTATCTGTAAAGTCACAGGCAGGGCCTGCATTTATCGTATATTAACAGATGAAAGTACCAAGGAATCAGGGTAAAATACCTATCTTGCGCAAGAATCTTCAATAATTGACGACTCAAAAAGAAAGAACTATATGGAAAAGGATAATATCAAAGGATGCTTTGTCTCGTCCGTGTTGCTTTCACAAAATCAATGGGACAAGAAACAGTTCATCCATGACTTCGAGGAAGACTGGGGAATCGTCCTTACCGATGACGACGACAACGGTGACGTACTTGTCGGAATGTTCAGCGGCATGACATTGGCAATAGCCATCATGCCCGGTCCCGTACCCAACGGAGAAGCGGAACACTATGCACAGGGCAACTACCTGTGGAAAGATGCAACAGAAGTGGCACGACAACACGAGGCTCATATCCTCGTATCCGTGACCGGAGACCAATCCAACCTGCTGGAGAGAGCCAAACTGTTCACCAGAGCCACGTCTTCCTGCCTGAAACAGTCCTACGCTACAGCGGTATATACCGACGGTATGGTGTTCCAACCCGAATTTTACAGGGATATGGCCGCACTCCTGCAAGAAGATGAACTGCCCGTCATGGACTGGGTATGGTTCGGCATCTACCGCACACAGAAAGGAATCCCCGGCATCTATACCTACGGACTGAGAAAATTCGGGAAAGAGGAAATCGAAGTGTATGCCCCTGCCGATCTGAGTGACATCCGTGATTTCCTAATGGACATCGTGCATTATATCCTGTCGGATGATGTCACCTTGCAGGACGGGGAAACCATAGGATGCTCCGAAGAACAGAAACTTGCCATCACGCTTAGCGAAGGCATCGCTTTGGACGGCATGACATTGAAACTTGAATATCCGGACGAATGAGAAAGGTAAAGGGAAACATAAGAAAAATGCTTGCGGCCATCGTTCTCACGCTGCTGTGTTGTTCTGCCTTCGCACAGCGGATCGTGGAATCCGGTGACTTGCGAACCACCACGGACGAACAGCATGGAACAGTCGTCCATTATCTGAAGGGCGGAAAACGTCCGCTATCGGGCAAATTCCGTATCTTGCGGGGGCAGGATGAGGAAATAGTGCATTTTTCCAAAGGGGTTATGCAGGGCGAGTACAGGCGTTTCCGCAACGGCAGCCTGCGGGAAAAGGGCAAGTATACCGACGGCAGACGGCATGGTCTGTTCGTTTCCTATCATCAGGACGGAAAGACACCGCAACGGGAAGCACCCATGCAGTACGGGAAGATAGACGGTACGGTAAGGACATGGTTCAGCGACGGGAAGCCGGACATGGTTCAGGAATATAGGCAGGGCAAGCGGAACGGCAAGGAACAACGCTTTGACCCGAAAAGCGGCAAGCAGATCTACGAGGCAAACTATACCGACGACCGGAAAGAGGGAAAACAATGGAAAATCAGCGAGGATACCACCGAGAGATGGGTCAGCAAAACCGTCAGCCACTATAAGAACGGCGAACTGGACGGCCCCTACGAATACACGGCCCACCTACATGGCAAGCTGTACGCCTACAAATCCGGCTCGTACAAGAACGGCTACAAGCACGGTTCGTGGAAAGAAATCGACCGGGACGATATCGCAGTCCAAGGCGAATACACCGAGGGACGCGAGACGGGACACTGGATACGATATGATATCATAAGCGGAGAAATCCTGAACGAGTGGGACCGGTAAAATTTAAAAAACATGGAAATATATACTCCAAAACCCAAAATCAAACTTTCTCCTGTGGTAAGAAACGGGAGAGAATTTGTCGAAGTGACTTTCGGTAATGACAATGACATCCGCTTGTCGCTGTCGAAGGAAGAAAACGTACTGCTTGTCGGTGGCAGAGCTTATCTGCCGGCAGAGAATTTCGTGCTTGCCGAGTTCTTCGACCGCTATGTGAAAATGGCGTTTATAGACTATTCCGCCATCAAGGAAACCGCACCCCGTAAAGAGGAAGACAAACGGCCGCCACTGCCGGAAGGTTATCTGGAAAAACTCCAGCAAGTGCGTTACAGTGACCATACCGTAAGGGTATATACCTCCTATTTCCGCGATTTCCAACAATATTTCGAGGGGCGTAAGATTGAAACGGTTACTCCCGACGAGATAAACGACTACCTGCTGTATCTCATCCATGAGAAAAACATATCCTCCTGCCAGCAAAACCAGCGTATCAACGCCATCAAGTTCTATTACGAGAAAGTTCTCGGTCAGGAACGGCGGTGTTACAAGGTGAACCGTGCCAAACGGGAGAAGACGCTGCCCGACGTGTTGAGCAAGGAGGAAATAAAGAAAATACTCGACGTGACAGTGACAGACCTGCGTTTCTTCTGTATGTTCTCCATACTCTACTCCGCAGGGTTGCGCATCAGCGAACTGCTGGAACTGAAACCCGGCGACATCAACGAACCCCGCTCCCTGATACGGGTGCGTCAGGGAAAGGGCAAGAAGGACCGCTACACCCTGCTGTCAAAACCGTTGATGAAAAAGCTGACGGAATATAACAGACTATACAAACCGAAAGTGTGGCTCTTTGAACACAGACCGGGCGAACCTTTCACCGAGAGTATCGTGTCGAAACGGTTGAAGGCTGCGGCTCGGGAAGCGGGAATCACGAAACGGATTTATCCGCACCTGCTGCGCCATTCGTTCGCCACCCACTTGCTGGAGCAAGGAACCGACATCAAAATTGTGAAAGAGCTTATGGGACATAACAACATCAAGACAACGGAAAGGTATGTCCACATAGCCGACACTTTCAAAAGCAATATCAAAAGCCCGTTGGACGATCTGTTGATGGAGGAAGACGAGGTCTGATACTTAAAGAAAATAACAACCAAATCGGCTGATAGTATAACGTTAGCAATAAAATGTAAAATGAATAAAATACCATTCAATTATGCTGAGCAATAAAATAATAGAACATCTGAAACAACAAGGCATCTATTCTGAAAAGGAAGATGAAAAATACAAAGCAGCTTTAATCAATTTAGGTGTTGATTTGAATAGTGATTTTGCATTTTTCAATTTACATACTACTGAAATTACATTTCTTGGGCGGCATAGTGAAATGTATAATGTATGTTGGTTCAGTATTTATTCGAACGATTTGAGTTATGCTATCGAATCTGCTCGGAATATCCTAAAGTTACCAGATGAATACCTTCCATTAGATAGTTTTGAAGCAGAAGGTGGTTTCTTTTATAATCGTAAAACAGAGGAAGTTCTTGAAATTGAATTGGGCGAAAAACTAATCAATTTCCAGAATGGAAAGTTATTACCACAATGGAAAGACTTTAATTCTTTTTTGGAATGGTATTTTAAATTAGAATAAAAATATTGCTAACAAGTAGATAAGCAACCCGAACAGGTTACTATCTACATCCCATTAGCCACCGAGGAAATAAATATGAAAAAGGAACTTATAGAACGATTGAGAAGATTTCTAACGGCACATGATATGATTGGGACACCTGCATCTGATGAGCAGGTATTATGTGCGGAACAAGAGTTAGGAGTAAAATTTAGTTCTGACTATATAGACTTTATCAAGAATTTCGGAACAGCATACGCAGGAATGATGATTAATGCTTTAGACGGCAATGAAAATGTGGTCGAAGAAACTAAATCATTAAGAGAAGTTCATCCTGAAGTTACAGATACTTATGTGATTTCAGATGATGGTTCTGGCAATCCCATAATGATAAATTCTAAAGGAGAGGTCGAAATATACTATCATGATAGTGATGCCGAAATAAAAACCATCGCTCCATCGTTAGAACAATATATAGAAGATAATTTTCCTGAATGGTAAAAGCGGTTGCTAACAAACAGATGAAACATTGAAGGCGGTTTATCTGCCGGACATTATCTTTTTGAATAAATAATAAGCGATGAACGAAGAACTAACAAATATTGTATTGAGCCTATCTTCTCTCGGGAATAAACGTATCGAGAGTTTGAGCAAGAAGGTTCTGAAAAAGATGAACTTCAAGTCTTCAAAAGATTTGGAAAATCTGAAAGACCTGTGTTTTTGGCTGTATATTTATGGTTATACTAATCAGTTTACTCAACTGTATTCAATACTTCTTTCTGTATCGTTTACTGGCAACTGGAATACATGGACACAAGTCGAACTGGTGTTGGCTTTAGTCTATTATGCTTCAAGAAAAAGTAAAGATGTTCTGCATGAATCTAAGGCATTGGCGGGAATCATGCAGGCAGAGACGGATGTTGAAAATATAAAGAGTCGATGCAACGGTTCGCTATTAGAAGGACGAGAGCAAAATGTTCAAGAAAGTATCCAACTTGGGAATAAAACAGATATAAGAGAGGCTCTTTACGCTGAAATGAGAGAGTTAGTATTGATATATGCTCTCGGTGGAAGTGAAAAATATCCCCTTGAGAAGATTGAGGCAAGAGTAGAGGAAATAAAAGAGAACTTAAAAGGAATGTAGCAAAAAAGATAACAAGCGGATCAATCTCCTTTAATGGCGATTATCCACCGGGCATTAGCATCAAATAAAAAAGAATGAAAACAATAAAAGAATTGCTTGATGAAGTCATTGATTTAGAAGGTAAGGTTCAAATAAGCCAAGCTATCGACTTTCATAAGGGAGTGCCTACCCTTGAAAAAGGAGTTTATAGAAATGTCTCTCCTATGTTGAAAATCAGGTATGGGGCATTTGGTAAATGGATTAATGCGACACATGGAGATTGGCTTGATACAAAAGAAATGGAAAGTCCATGGAATGAAGATGAAAAGGATGAACGGTTGATAGGAATTGTTCGCGACATAAAAGCTTCAAAGGATTATTGGGAAGACCATGCTACTGGACTATTTGCGCCAAACAGAATTTCCATTTTTGCAGCAAGCGATAATGGCTATGAAATGATTTGCCTAATATGGTTTGACGGTACAGAAGAACCGGAATTATGGGTATATGATTGCAACGGTGAAAGTCGATATAAAGATTTAGCTGCTTATTTGCAAGCATATATTGATGATGATGTATCAGCTTCTGAAGTAAAGTGGAAATTAGCTGATATGTGATTCTTTTATTAGAAGTGATGCTAACATACACCTTAATCGCCCAAAATGGCGATTAGCTGCCGAACATTACCAACTAAAGAAAATTAATAAATATGGTCAAGTACAAACTAACAGTAGATGAACCGTGGGGTTTCAATCATAATGGTAGTAATATTCTTCATGGTATAGTAATAAAGCAACTTTCTCCTACATTTCTTCTTTTCAAATCTGATAGTTTTTTAGATTTTAATGGACAAAAAAGTTGTATTCTAATTTTGAAACCCAGATATGAAAAAGAATATTTTGATTTAGAAACGAATGTTGATGTTATTGTCGGTGGTGCTTTGTGTTTAGAAAATAAATACGAAGAAAAAAATGAAGAATATTTAATATCACATAGCCAATATATGCTTATTGGGAGAATTGAAAAAATAAATGTTGGTAACAATCAACTTAACAGCTAAATGCAGTTAGCTGAAATACATTATCGACCTGAAAAGAACAAGAAATGAAACCAAGAGATATATTTATTAAAGCCTGCAATGAGATAGCTATTCCTTTTATCGCAATGGGATTTAAGCCGTCTAAAAATGGACAATGTTTGAAAAAGATTTCAAAAGACAAAAATTTGACTTTTGAAATATGGTTTCGTTCAAGTGTATATAATTCATCTTGTAATGTGGCTATATATCCACTGATTACGATTACCTGTAAAAACTTGAAAAAGTGGGTGCAAGAAGAGAATCTCAATGTCAATGATGATGGCTTAGTATATCATAATCATATTGGATACCTATCGCCAATAAATCAATATCAATCTTGGGATCTTGCCGGACTAAGCTATGCTCCATCAATAAAAACAATAATTGATTTACTTGAAAAATATGCTTGTCCGATATTTGATTTATTTGAGAATAGACAAATGGCTATTGACTTCATTACGCAACATGGCTGTTGTTTCAATCAATACACGAAAGACTCTCTCCTTGCCCTGCCATATATGTTGAGATATGGTGAAAAGGAACAAGCCGAGAACTACTTCAATCATTACATACATTCAAGTAAATGTCGAAATAGATTTGTAAAAGCCTATTCTCAATTAGAAAAGAATGATGTAATTGATTGTGGATTAGATAATCGTTTCGTAATACTTGCATATAGTCAAAAACTAAAAATAAAATAGGTCGATAACAAACAGATGAAACTTTTAAGGTGGTTTATCCGCCGAACATTATCAAATTCTAAAATAAAGCAGTTATGAGTACAAAATATAACGAAGAAGCAGAAGATCTGATGTTTGAATTATTCGACGAAGATGATTTTACAAAAGTCATATCATTTGTGGATAAGTATGGATGTGATTTTGTGGATAGAGATGGAAGAAATCTATTAATGAATTTCATTGTCGAAGGAAAGAGTACGTTTGCCATTGAACTAATAAAGCAATACAAAATGAATGGTTTGAATTTGGATTTGCAAGATGACTCTGGGTGGACGGCGTTGCATTTCGCTGCTCAAGAGAATAGCCCGGAAATTATAGAACTTCTTGCAGGGTCAAAGGCAAACTTAAATATCCAAGAAGAAAATGGTCGTACCCCGCTATTCATTGCCATTTTTGATAGAAATGACAAATCTGCGATTACATTATTGGAAAATGGTGCAGATATAACAGTGAATAATAATTCAGGTGTTTCTCCAATGTCATTTGTAACGAAAAAAGTAAAGAAATGGATAAATGAGAATTTGATAACAAACAGCAAACCGACTGAATAAGTGGAACGCTGCCAAACATTATCTGCCCATAAAAAGAATGAATATGAAAATAGAATTAGAAAATTGCCAAAAAAGTCTTACTCTCAAAGATTTTGAAGAAATAGAGAGTAAATTGGGTTATGCCTTGCCGGAAAGACTGAAAGAGTTCTATTTACAATATAATGGAGGTTCTACGAAACAGACCGCAAGCATAAATAAATATCAAGAGGTGGAAATTGAAGATTTCTTCCCATTCAAATATAACAAGGATTTTAAGAATGACCCCAGATATACGGCAGAAGGCGAAACATTAGAGTTAAGAAAAGCAGGAGCTATATCTGATAGCATTCTTATTTTTGCTATGGAATCTACCGATGAAGGTCGGATTACCATAGACTTGGTTAATGGAAAGATCTATCTTTACCCTATTGTGGGGATGCAAGATGTAATCTTCAATTTTGGAGAGCCACGACTTGTTGCAAATTCAATAGATGATTTCTTTGACAATCTCGTTGTTTTGGACGGGCACAAAGCAATTCCAGCAATAGAAGAAATCGAAGAGGGACAAACGGAGACAGCAGGTGTAATGCCTGAACTTTCGGACTGTTCGGCTTCGCTAACAAAAGAAGATATAAAGAATTTTGAGGTTGAGTTGAATGTAAAAATTCCGGCAGGCATGAAGAACTTTTACCTCAAGTTCAACGGTGGTATGCCATCACCATATTGTTATCAACCGCAGGACGAGGATTTGGATCGGGTGGAGACAAATGCGTTCTTTCCGATAAAGGAACGCACCAATGCTTTTGAAACAATTGAAGTCATAGCCAAAGATATATGGAGTAGGAATTTAATGCCATGCAATCTGTTGCCTTTTGCTATGGATTCGGGTGGAAACTATTATGCGTTGAACTTGAAGAATAAAAAGATTTACTATTACTTGACTGACGAGTGGGACGAAAACGCTTCAAGAGAATACAACTTTGAAACAAATACTCGTTACATCGCCCAGTCATTCAATTACTTTATAAATCATTTCATCGAAGAAGAGGAATAAAGCGGGCAGATAACAAGCGGATCAATCTCCTTTAATGATGATTATCCACCGAACATTATCCGCATATACGATAAACCATAATGAAGATAGCTAAAATAAAAGTTGGACAACTGATTGCATGGGTAATATACTTACTTATGTTTGCTCTTGTCTTGATGGAGCCCAACCAATTAATGAGCATAACTGAAGTTAATGATGGTCCGGGAGCCGCGGTGGACGGATTGATGGCGTTGATTGGTTTTGTAGTAATCTGCGTATTATTCATATTTCTTGACCTTTTCTTCCACTTGTTTCTGCGTCATAATAAATTCAGATTGTCTGCCATTATACTATTGCTATTCAATGGTGTATATAAAACATACGAGTATTATTTCATCTATTTAGGATATGAAGGCAAGTATTTAACCGAAAATACGTATGAAAGTGTTCCTACGGCAGGTGACTTAGTGCTTTTTGTTGAGATAAATGGTATAATAGTATTGTATCTGGTTATGATGATACTGTTCAGTAGGTTTTTGGGATATTGGAGTCGAAAATAAGATATGAACATTAAACAAGAAATATAAAAATGACGGCAAAATTGAGGGGATATAAAGGCTTAATAATAGTTTTATTATCCGCAATAAACAAAGGAAATAGATATGGAAAGTAAAATCGAAAAAGCTAAACAAGTATTTAGGAAAATGCTTGTTGACGAGTACGGTATAAAATCAGCTGACCAGTTTTTCTCTACCGAAGGCGAGGCAATGGCTGAAATATACGAGAGTATGAAAATTGAACAAGAAAATTTCAATCTTACAGACGATGAATTGAATAGTCTTTTAGATTCAATTTTTGATGAAATGTAAATGCGGATAACGGTCAGCTATCCGTCGGATATTATACCGAATCAAGTAAAAAAAATAAGAATGTGTTGGTCTGTCAAACAAACGAAAATAACGGTTCTGCTTCTGCTGTTTTGCAGTGTGCTTTGCACCCATGCGCAAGTGTGTAACCGGTGTGTGGAAATGCCTGATAGCGGCTTCATTTCTTACAGATTGGAAGGAGAACCGGCACACCGTCTGTTTCTGCAAGAAGACACGCTGCGCGTAAAGGTCAAGGGGATGGGGTTATTTCCGCCTTACACGCTGTTTTATGTGATTGCACAAGACGGTTGTTTGCGACGTATCGGCATGCCAAACGCCGAACAGACAGCTACCAAAGGCATAGACATAGATTTGCCAATATCCGCTTCGCTGGATGGGAAATACCTGAAGCGTATTTCAGACAGTGAGATACGTATATCCGGGGATAATCGCCCATATTTCAGCGCACAAACAGTGAAAGGCATATTAAACGGAATGGATTTGTTGTGGATCTATGACGGTACGATGGTAAGAGATTCCGCAGTGTTTGGGAAGTTGAATAAAATAATCAAGGACAATGTGGAAAATGTACAGATTAAGATACTGTACGGCAAACAGGCGTACTGCCAATATGGTATAGCCGGAATCAACGGGGCTATAATTATTGAAACTAAGGTCGCCAGTAGAGGGCAGAACCATTGAATACTATTTATCCGTCAGACATAAGATAAATAAGAAAATGAGAATACCTATCATAATCCTGCTTTTAGCAAGCCTGTTTGCTGCAAGTTGCGGAGATCCACCCATGCCGCCATCGGACGAGGAAATGATACGCCACTTTGCCACGCACGAGGCGGCGTTCCGCAAGGTGTACGAAATCATGTCAGAGAGTTCAGAAGGTAGTTTTCACTACCCGCCGTTTTCTCCTGACGGGATCATTATACTTGATTCAATGGAGCAAAGTGATACATCCTATGAATCAAATGACGAACAAGACCTCCCGGTATATGGGCTGTTAAAGCCAGACCGAATCCTACTCGACTCCCTGTTATCAGAGATTGGATGCGGTTTTATCCTTGTTGATCGCAGGGAATGGGAAACGGCAGATTCGGTATATGTGAGCCTTTTTATGCCATACTACTCCCTCGGTATCGTAGATGCAGGAACGTCCAAGAGTTTCGTTTACGATCCCGGATTGAGAAGCCGTCGGAATATCCGTATCACCGAACATGGCGACCTAAACGAGATCTACCGCAGGACGTACAACGACACCACGCTTTACAAGCCCATCAAGGAAGGTTGGTACATCGAGCTAGACCATTCACGATAACCTGAAATGATGAACAAAACAATATGAAATCAAGATTGGTATTAAGGATATTGTGGGGACTATGCTGTCTGCTATTGCTGTGGATGGTTGTCAGTGATTCTATACAATTCTCAAAGCATCCGGAACTTTACCCGATAGGTTGTGAAGGATTAGGTTGGAGCTATGAATCTTCCGAAAACTATATCTTTACAAGCCGGGTGGCGATTGGTTGGAGTGCCATCGGCTTTGTCGCATCTGCCTGCTATCGTTTCAAGTATAGCGGAAAAATACTGTTGGTACATTTTGTACTGACACTACTTCGATGTTGTTGGAATTGTATAGTCATTTATGGATAGGGGTTTGCTTTATTGTCCCTAACTAACGGTTAAACGCCGGGAAACTTTCGGGCGAGACAGCTCCATCGACCTTAGGGAGAACGTCCAAACAAGCATCCCCAAAAAATGCTTTTGAGCATACCATAGAAAAAAGGAAGACCGAATGTTCTGAAGTTTCTTCCTTATGATATATATTTGTAATTGAGCGAAATGAAAAGATTGCCATAAACAGCGATTGGCTGCCGAACATTATGTTTAGAATGAAGAAACAGGAATATAAAGAGCAAGAACGACATTATTATTTCTTCGACTATCTGTTTTGGTTGGGAGAAATAACATGGGAGCATTATCACAAGGTCAGTTTCAAACAACCCCGTGGGAGTGATATGCTGTGGGCCTGTATCACGTTTTTTATATTCATGCCGGTTCTGACCATAGGCGGTCATTTTCTGGATGACTTGGCATTCGAGGTGTTTGGAGCCGTTCTTCTAATCGTGTCCTCCGTTTCTGTCTTCATGACAGACCGTCTGTTCGGCAAAATATACCCGCCTTCCCGGCGGAAAGCGGTCATGCAGCATTATGCGGGACGCAAGTTCAGTCCCTTCCGGCGCAACCTGTTCTTTTTCCCTCTCTATTTGCTTCTTATTCCCGCAATGGTTTTATTAGGAACTGCTCTGAAATGGATAACTGAAATACTCAAATGACAAATAGAAGAAACATATTCAGCCGTTTTTTCCGCCTGTTGGTGATGCTGCATAAAATTTCCTACGCGCATTTCACGGAATGGAACAATAAAAGGAAGCGAAAGGCATTTGCTGCCGGAATATACTTCCTGAGCATCCTCCCGGAATTCGTCCTGTTGGCCGGCACATTTCTGGCGGCAAGGGGACAAGACGGGTATGTACATCTGGTAAACGTGCCACAAAAGGTTGTTTTCTACGGTCTGGCGAGTCTGGCGGTGCTGCTGTCAGCCATCCCTCTGGGATTTTTTGACGACAAGAAGATATGCAAGGAAGTCCGGCAGGAACTCCGTGAACGTCCCCGTTACTGGAAACGAGCAATAGCAGTCTATTGGGCAGTTATCGTGGCTATGGTGGTGGCGGCGAATATTGTGTTTCCCACTTTTTCGGACAAGACAATGCCGCCGGAGAATGAGCGGACTGAAGTACCGCAAAGGTGGAGGGATTACCTTTCACTACGTTTTGCCATAGTAGCCCGTCAGGAAACGCCCAATGAAGTCTTGCAGCGTCTGATCGACCAAGACGGGCGCACGACACGCTACGGGAAACCAGTCTATGCCATGCAAGTAAGAAAGGAGGACATGGCTGGAGAGTTCCGTGTAGGGTTGCTGAGCCATGCCACATTCGAGGAAATCAGAGACGGCAGACGAAAATTTGTAGAATGTACATGGGTTAAGGGATATACGCCTGACAGCATTAGGATATTGCTGACCGTTTGGTACGAAATGAAGAAAGTAGAGCTTTGTCCGGTGGACTCTTTGGAATGGACGGAGGATATGGAGTTTTAAGATTTACAGAAACATGAAAAAAGTAATAACGGCCTCCGGCAAATGCTATGGGTATAACGTTCAAGATAAATGTGCAATTTATTTTGAATGAGTATGATGAAAAGTAGAATTTTAAGCAGAAAAAAAATAAAGACTATGAACGATGAAATGTTTCAGAGAATACTTGATGAAATAAAAAGTTCGTCAAAAACGATAAATGTGCTGCCTCTGGATGAAGCAGCAAGGCAGGCAATGAAAGAGAAGTACCGGATCAAGAGCGGTAGCCTGATGGCTGCAATCCTTGAAAACACAGGTGGTATAGTCATTGACAACTGGATAAGGCTGTACGGTTCGGGAGAACTAAACTTTGTCACTAGAAACAGTCTGTTCCCGTTCAACGAGATAGTGATCGGCGAAGACATACTGGGAGGATTGTTCATCTGTCTTGACGACGGCAATATCGGCTATTTTGCCCCCGACTGTCTGGAGATGGAAGATATGGAGATAAAATTTGGACAATTCGTCTATTGGTGTCTGCATGGCGATACGGATAAGTTCTATACCGATTACAGATGGGACGGCTGGCAGAACGATGCTTCGAAACTGAAGAGCAGTGAGGGCGTAGCTTTTTATCCTTTCCTTTGGGCTGAGGCGGAAAGTCTGGAGAGCAGAGTCCGAAAAGTCGTTCCGATGGATGAAATCCTGAGACTTCAGTTTGCCTTTCTGGGCCAGAATGACAAGAATGAGTGAATTCATTGCTATCCTCTGACACAAAGCTGCAAATGCGCTTAAATTCCTCATGATTTTCATGGGAGGGGGATTTTTTGTGTTACGGAAGAACTTGTACCCCAATGTAGTGAACTGACAAAATGTTGCTAAACTATGATTAAAAGCATGGATTTCCATGTGGAAGGCGTATTGTATTACAATAGTGCCAAATTTCTGTTATTATTAACAAATTAAATGTGACCAGTTGGAATAAAATCGGTATCTTGCATTTATAAACAAAATAATGAAATTATGGGACTTGGATTCACCATTCACACTAAAATCAAGGATATTGAAAAGTTTCAACAGACTGTAGAAAGTCAGGCTGTTGAGTCCGGTTATAATGCAGAGCACGATGAATCATCTTCGACGGTAAGTTTTTGCAGGCTGGGCGACTTGTTCCTAAATTATCAACATGAGGGAGAAGGAAATACAGACAACGTCATTTCCGTAAACGGAGACTGCCAGACCAACATGCTTGGCCCCGGCTTCCACAAGGCAGCAATAGAGTTCATCGACAGACTTCAACAGGCGACCCGTACCCGGTTTGAGGTTGAAGACGAGACGGACTATTACACGGAAAGGGACTTTGAGGCCATGAAGAAGAAACATTTTCACAAGTGGCTGGCCAAACTGTTTGAAATCATCCAGGAGCAGAATAACAAAGGCAGCACGTCTTTGTTATTCTGTTGGGATATCAATAAATATTACCCTCAATCAGACAACGGCATTGTCATTTCACCTTTGGGTTCTTTCCGTCTTTCAGAGGTCGTTAGGCGTATCCGGGAAGAAGGAATCGAATCTTTTGCCGATGATTTCTTCATCTGGAACAATTCGGAACGTGATGCACGTTTTCATAGAGGCATGGCCCTGAATGCCATGTGGGAGGACTGCTATTTCATGCCGTCAGAAAGAAGTGAAGAAGATGCCCGTATCAACGGGTACATCATAAGCGAGCTGGAAACGACAGCATCACTTGACCCGTCTCTTCCTTTCCCCAAAAAGGAATACGAGGAACTTTGCAGACTCCATGGTTGTGTTCCTGTCCCGACTGACGGGATACCGCCCTACGAAACGGAATTTGCCATCGGCTACCGGCGCGGAATTGTCAACCATAAGGTCGGGAAGATCAGGTTCAGCCTACCGGGCAGCTATCTCGAAGATACGGATGAAGGCACCCTCGTCTATTATGATGCGGCTGCAGACAACTGGCACACGGTTAGATGCACCGGATACTCTACCGATGGTGAGCCGGATTTCCTTGATGTGGAAGAGGAAATGATTGAAGAAAGGGAATTTGACGGCGGAAAATACCGCCTCTATGACATGGGTATCGACCAAGATTCAGAGGATGAAGAACCTTATCCCGTTTACAGCTGTCATGCACTGTGTCCCAACCAGTACACCCTCTTCACGTTGTGTGCCTCCCGGTTAGAGGACCTGAAAAAACTTTCAAGTGAATTCCTCCCGACTTTGGTTGCAGACCAGCCTATAGAACCAGAAAAAAAGCAAATCATATATACCGGAGAGAACATGAATGACGAATTGATGGAGCAGATAGACGAATGGCACAAGGCCGAAAAGCATCAGGAAATCATCGATGCTCTGGAACAGATTCCGGAAGCAGAACGGGATTTTGAGACGACCGGCTTTCTTGCAAGGGCGTACAACAATATTGAGGAATATGCCAAAGCCGCTGAACTGCTTGAATCCGTCAGGGAGGAAGGCGCTGAAGATGAACGGTGGAATTTCAGATGGGATATGCCCAGTATTTTCTGAACAATTATCGGGAGGCCCTGGATTATTTCAGCAAGGCAAGGGAACTTAATCCGGAGGATGAAGACACCCTGAGTTTCATCCGTCAGTGCAATATGGCCATGCCGTTAACCAGGCGAGTGAAAGAATTCTGGAACTGGTTTGTTGAAAACGAAGAAAAGTTGTCAGGCATGATGTGTCCGAACTCCATGGAGGAAGCTGATGCCTTCATAGAGTTTATCAGTAAAGGAACCAATCTGATATCGGAAGACATGCACTTCAATATTGGAGGTGACCATGAGTTCACGTTCTCGGTAGAAGGATGGCCGGATCTCTTCATCATCTATCCTTACATCATATCCTGTATGCCGGAGTGTCTGAAAGGCAAATGGAAGTTCTTCCCCTTCAACCCGGGCAAGGTCGGGTCTTTCGCATACCGTGTACACGATACCGATGTCGATATGGGCAAGATCATGGTAAAAGCATCCTATGACGAAAAAAGAGAAAACTTCAACATCAGGTATTACGACAAAAATCTTTGTGCCTTACCGGAAGAAAATAGTGACGGAAACTTTCATGTCATTCTGGAACTTGTACTGGGAGAAGGCGTCTCGTTCAAATATGTCAATGGTATAGAAAGGGCGTCAGGAATTGAGGAAGGTATGATTGCCTTGTCCGGGTTGAGACAGCACATAGAGGAAACCGTGAAATCCCACGGCCATGAATTCTTCGAGAATCCGAAGGACGTTTATACGGGATATCAACTGACCCCGAAGGAAAGTGATGAACTGCGCTTCGATGTGATAGTAGGATCTACCTGTCTGAGCTCCATCGTAGCTGACTATTATCATGGTTCAACCGAGATATTTGACCATGCCGACGGTTTCGGCGTTCAGGCTCTTTATATGGTTTTCCAGAATGGTGTTGGCGAAGATAATATACTGAACTTCCGTCATGATCTTGAAGACAGGATAACGGAAGAGATTCTTGAACCGGGCAATCTCGGTGTGATAACAGGGGGTGCAACCGGAACGGAATACAGCTATATCGACCTGTTTGTCTATGACCTCAGGGCTTTTGTCAAGAAGGTTATACCTCTGCTCGATGAATACCCCGAATACTCTTTCTACATTTCAGACTTCATCCGTAATGGACGGATACACCAACTGACAGAAGCGGCCAGCGAGGCTATACCATACACCAAGGAAAATAAAGAAGAGTTTCTTGCCCAGATAGAGAAATGGAATGACATGGAAAAGTTTTCCAAGTGTATCAAAGCACTTGAGGACATTCCCGAAGCTGAACAGGACTACGACATGGTCATGTTGCTGGTGCGGGCATATGAGAATTATGCGATTCTGGGAGATAATGGCGAAGAACCGGAAGATGACGAAAAGGAAAGGGCGTTGAATAAAGCACTTGAACTGCTGGAATCGATCCGTGAAGCCGGAGAAAGTCAGGCAGGATGGAACAAGCGCATGGCATACGCATACCAATATCTTGTAGAACAGGAAGAAAAGGCGATAGAATATGCCAAACGCTGGGCGGAACTTGATCCGGAGGACAGCAGTGCAGTTGCTGTAATAAATGAGTGTAATGAAGAACTGGAAAAACGAAAAATAAAGTGTGAAAGTTGTTGTGATGATGATAATGGCGACAATAAGTCTATTGCTCCAGAAATGTACTCAGAAGATGAAATAGATATTATAGAAAAGCATATCGAGCACTATTATGGTAATTTTGAATTCGTTTTTCACGAAAAAGTATCACCGGACATTCATGTGGATATTTGTTTGATTCCTCCATCTGAAGAGTGTAACTGGTACACACTTGTGACAATGGGAATGGGGGCACACTTGATGAATGTGCCTAACCAATTGAAAGAAGATCAGCTGGAACGGGCAGAACTTGTCATCTGTCTGCCAGAGTATTGGAAATTGGATAAAGAACATTTGAAAGACGAAAAATGGTATTGGCCTATACGGTTGTTGAAAGAACTTGCTCGCTTCCCGGGAGAAAACAATACTTGGCTTGGTTGGGGTCATACAGTCAGTTATGATGGACCTCTTTCATATACGACAGAGCTTTGTGCTTCCATTCTGATAAATCCCCCATGTGGAAATATAGGTGGAAATACTTGTACACTACCTGATGGAGAGGAAGTCAATTTTTATCAGATAATACCTTTATATGGAGATGAACTGGAGTTTAAGCTCAAAAATGGAACGCAAAAACTTCTTGACAAGATGAATGACAATATTCTCCTTGTAAATCCGCACCGTCTTAATGTACTGAATCAAATAGATATTGAAAACCCGTTGGTTGAATTAAAATAAAGCATCTTTAACAAGACCAATTTTACGA